>JAUWGT010000010.1 GCA_030606265.1 Candidatus Stahliibacteriota bacterium
GTTAGAAACCGAAATATATACAAAAGGACTAAATTTTGATTTCGTAGTTCAATACACGGCGCGACACAAAGACATAACCAAGGATTTCGAGATCACCGACGATGTACTGAAAGACTTTGCAGATTATTTATTAGAAAATGATTTGGAGTTCAGTATAGCAGCATATGATTCTGTGCAAACTCAGATAAGAAAAAGATTGAAACAGGATATATCCACTAACCTCTGGGGTTTGAAAGAGGGTTATCGTGTGAGAGTCTTAACAGATCTTCTGGTTGCTGAGGCAGTTGATCTGCTAAAGGAGGTGAGCGTTCAGCAAGACCTTTTTCGTTTCGCTAAGGAGCGATGAATTTCCTCAGGAGAATCAAGAAAATCCAATACTTGTTTTGATCAGCCTCGCCTTTTTATTGATTGGGATTCTTCTTCTGAAAATAATCAGCACCATTAGAATCAGAGGAATTGAACGCCGTCTGAGATAGCGCGGGACACTAATTTTGATTTGCACAAATATGAAAGGGGTTAATGAACTTGGCTATATTTCGTATTGAAATAACAAGAAAAAATGATCCGCGCGGTAAGTTGATAAAGAACGATTTCGCATCTTTTGGTGTTGATAAAATCGAATACATTGAAGTGAGGGACATTTATTATTTACACGGTGTTATATCCAAGAAACAAGCCGAGCGGATCGCAAGTGAACTGCTGTGTGATCCGGTTGTGGAACAATATCGCATTGGAGATCCCGGGGGGCTTGAGATTCTGTACAACCCGGGCGTAACTGATCCGAAAGAGGAAAGTATTAAAAAGGCGATTTCTGATTTGGGTATCACGATAGATGCTGCAAAAACCGGTACAAATTACATTATTAAAGGTAGCTATGATGAGGTGAGACTGCAGCAAACTGCAGGTTTATTTTTGTTTAATCCACTGGTTCAACACATAAAACACGTTGATGAGGAAGTTTACAAACCAGCACCCTACAGACTCTCTGTACACAGCATTGATCTTAGTGGCGATTTGAACAAAATCAGTCGTGATATGGGATTATTCCTTTCCGGGATTGAGATGAAACAAATAAGTGAATATTTTAGCAAAGAAGGGAAGAAGCCGACTGATGTGGAACTCGAAAGCATAGCCCAGACTTGGAGTGAACACTGTCGGCATAAGACATTCTTGGGGAGAATTACGATCAATCATGAACGAATAGAGAATTTATTGAAGAATACCATCATGCGTGCGACCAACGAAATAGAGCATCCGATGTGTCTTTCTGTATTCCATGACAATTCCGGGGTCATTGATTTTGACGAAGAATACGGTGTGTGTTTTAAGGTGGAAACACATAATCACCCATCAGCATTAGAACCGTATGGCGGTGCCGCTACTGGAATCGGTGGCGTTATACGCGATATACTCGGTACCGGGCTGGGTGCTAAACCTGTATTGAACACTGATGTTTTCTGTTTTGGTGTGCCGGATTTTGACTTCCATGAATTGCCCAAGGGGATCCTTCATCCTCAGACAATCATAAAGGGAGTTATCCGTGGGGTGAGAGACTATGGTAATCGTATGGGTATTCCCACAGCGAGTGGCGCAATATACTTTGATGATGATTTTCTGTATAACCCTTTAGTTTACTGTGGTTGTGTTGGATTGATAAGAAAAGATCGCATTGACAAGTGTACACGAGCTGGTGATGCGGTGCTGCTTGTCGGTGGTCGGACAGGTCGGGATGGAATTCATGGCGTTACGTTCGCATCTGCTGAACTCTCTGAGGAATCAGAAAAATCTTGTGTCCAGATCGGTAACCCAATCATGGAAAAACGGGTCATGGATTGTCTGCTCCGTGTTTCTGATGAGGGATTCCTTAGTTCATTGACTGATTGTGGTGGTGGTGGTTTATCGAGCGCGGTTGGAGAAATGGGGAAGACCACCGGGGTGAAGGTTTGGCTTGATCAAGTTCCCCTGAAATACGCTGGATTATCACCCCGTGAAATATGGATTTCCGAGTCGCAGGAACGAATGGTACTTGCTGTTCCCAAGGAGCATATTTCACAGGTTATCGAGATCTTCCAGGACGAAGGGGTACCAGTGACTGCCATAGGTGAATTCACAAATGACAGACGGTTGCGTTTGTTCTACAAAGATGAATTGGTCTGTGACCTTGATATGGAATTCCTGCATGAAGGCCTACCAATGCCCTTTAAAAAAGCAAAGGTCAAGGCAACCCCTGAACAACACTATGATCTACCCAAGCCGATCGAGTTCAATTCGATTCTCCTTACGATTGTTAGTGGTCTCAATTCCTGTTCAAGAGAATGGGTGATAAGAGAGTACGACCACGAAGTCCAAGGTGGTAGTGTTGTTAAACCTCTTTTAGGAGTTGACAATATCGGTCCCCAAGATGCCGTTGTTATTAGACCAAGACTCGACAAGAACCGCGGTATTGTAGTTTCCTGCGGGATCAATCCGAGCTATGGTAAACTTGATGCATATAATATGGCAGTTTCAGTTATCGATGAGGCTTTGCGTAACCTTGTGGCAACCGGTGGTGATATCCGAAAAACGGCGATGTTAGATAATTTCTGTTTTTCTTCTCCTGAGCGCGAAGAAGTCTTGGGTGATATAGTCATGTCAGCCAGGGGTTGTTATGACGCAGCGATTGCATTTGGCGTGCCTTTCATTTCTGGAAAAGACAGTTTGTACAATGAGTGGGCTGATAGTCAAGGCAGGATCCATCAAATACCCCCGACCCTTCTTATATCAGCAATAAGTGTAATCGACGATGTTACCAAGTGCGTGACCATGGATTTGAAGGGTCCGGGTAATGACATCTATTTGGTAGGTGAAACAGCTGGCGAGCTCGGCGGATCCGAGTATTTTAGAATATTAGGTATCCAGGTCGGGCAAGTGCCGAATGTGAATTTGAGTCAAGCACCGAAGATTATGAACCAGGTACACGCTGCTCTGGAACAAGGTTTGGTTCGATCGTGTCACGATCTTTCTGAAGGTGGGCTTGGTCTTGCAATAAGCGAAATGGCTTTTAGTGGCGGGTTTGGTGTAAGGCTTGATCTGCAAGACGTCATTTATGTCGGTAAAGACAGACGTTTTGATTTTATTTTGTTCGCTGAATCAAACACCAGGTTCTTGCTCGAGGTTGAGAAAGTCCATACCGATAAGATAGAGGATATTTTCCAGGGTTTACCTCTTGCCAAAATTGGTGAAACGACCGAAGTCAAACAGCTAAAGATATTCTTCGGTAAGAAAAAACTGATCGATCTACCTTTACCCATTATACAAGCAAAATGGCAAAGGAAAATTGTCTGATAAATCAGACAAATACGAAATCCAAAATACGAAATCCTAAACAAATCCAAAATACCAAATCAGAAATTTGAAACAATCGTTGTCTTGAATTTTGAGCATTTATGCTTCGAATTTATTTAGATATTAGAATTTAGGTATTAGCATTTATCCGAACGAAGTGAGAGATTTAGCGTATTACCGCTATCTTTACAACATCACTCCCGCCACCGCGCGTGACCAGTAAGCAGTAATACATACCACTTGGAACCTCTTCACCTTGTTCATTAGTACCATCCCAAATAAATGCAGCGTCGGCAGTTTGTGGATTTGTGTCAGTATAACGTCCCGGCAATAGTAATCCTCTGTTTTCAGAACGAATCAAGCGACCACTGATCGAGTAGATGCGAAGTTCTACATTGTTCGATACTTCCAATTGAAATGGGATATAGATATTGCTATGTTCGGTTAGAATAAATGGATTTGGGTACGGCGTCAGGAAATTAGAACCTCCGCCTGTATCAAAGGGCGTTGGTGAAGCATAGAATGCAGCTAAGGCATCAGGCCAACCATAGCCCATACTGTCAGTCGGTGCACTGGCATGGCTTGCAGTTTGAAAAAGAGCACTCTTTATTGAATCGACATTCCAGTTTGGGTGTCCTTCTAATAAGAGGGCACAAATCCCCGAAACCATTGCTGCCGCTCCTGACGTTCCACTTGAAGCGAGATAGGAATTAGTAGAATCAGGGTGGACAACGATCACTGAATGTGCAAGGCAGACCAGCTCAGGTTTTAATGAATGGTCAGCCGTAGTATCATACCCAGAAAATTCCCAGCGGTTGAAGACCGAGTCAATACCACCTACCGTGAGAACACCTTGGGCATCACCGGGTATGACAATGCGTGCTATGCTGAAATTGCCCGATGAGTTGACGATTATCATCCCTCGTTTGGCAGCTTCGTTAGCAGCGATAGAAGCTGGTGAGGTATTACCGTCATAGTCATTAGGCCAGGAATATCCTTCAGTATAACCGAGTGAGCTGTTTACGATATCTGCCCCTTTTGATTCAAACCACTCAAGTCCTGCGATCCAGGTGTCTTCTTCAACTGGAAACTCATATGAATCATCGGGATTCTCGGTTTTTGCCACTAAGAATTGGGTTGCCGGTGCGACGCCAATATATGTATCCCGAAGATATCCGCCGATCGCGCTGAGCATCTCAGTGCCGTGACGAAGATGAGGATATTCAGGGTCATCAATTGAATAACCGTCAGTAATAGAATCACCGCGTGTGCAATGAAATCTGATGATATTAGAATTGTACGTACCTAGGGTTGGCAAGTAGACAAATTCCGCAGCTAATGAATCCAAATCAGCAAAGCTATTCCCGTTATTGTATGACGTTTTGGAATATATCTTCCCCTGAGTTTCCCAGGTTACCATTACTGTATCACTCTGTTTGGCGAGTGAAATTTTACCAATTGAGTTCATATCGCTGGTTAAGATTCTCTGACTGGAAAAGGTATCACCAAAATCATTAGATATGCTAAAGGCGACCCTTGTGAGTGGGCTACTTGATTTATCTTCCCAAACAAGGAATATTGTATCACCATATGTGATTGCCTGAGCATTCTTACCAGAACCAATAGTACTTTTTACAAAGGTTGTTTCAGGTACTGAAGAACAGATAAAGTATAACGAATCATCCGGTACAGTATGATAGAAAACCCCGATCTTGCCAATACCGACAATTGCTTCAGGCGCATGGATATTTTGTGTTGAAGAATCAATGATAACACTTGGGAGAAAACCATTTATATCACCTTTTTTAAGATATAATTGATTCTGTGTATGAAAGACGACATGAATACTATCGTTGATTTGTACAGCCGAAGGTTCACGATATATGCCAGCAATTAACGTTGTCGGTTGAACGAGTACAGTAGAATCTGAAATGACCATGTATTTCATGTCATAATATGGCAGTTGGCTGCCATAGCGATGGCGATAGAACAAAAAGATCGTATCCCGACCACAGACATTCAGATCGTTGATCCATTGATACATAAAGTTGTTTGTCAATTTGATGAGTGATGACCAGGTAAAACCATTATCTAGCGAGTATGTGTACATAACATCGCGGACATTGACATTAAGATTCATTGTGTCACCGGATAGAAATAGATAGAGCATGGAACCGTTTTTATGAAAAAGCATTTGACTGAATACGCCTGATTCCTGCGAAATCAGGATGTCGTCCATATAAATCCGATCACCTTCAAGAAAATCATGTTCTGCCAGTACAACAATATTATCAAGCGCTGCATGTTTTCGTCTCAGACCAGTATCGAGGATACCTAAAATCACGCCTGAACCGAAGAAACCTTGGTTGTGTAACTCATCGATATTGAACATATTTAACTGTTTGTAAGTAATACCGAAGACTAAGGAGTCAAGGAGTGTGGTTTCTGTGTGCTTGACCCCTTGGTAAGATGCAACAGTGGTTATTTTATGGACGAAATCAAGACCGGCAATGCGATCGATATCTTGTTTAAATATCCAGAAACTCGCGGCATTGAGCCATTTAGATTCCCTGATGAGCAATCCGCCATGTGCTTCAACCTCACGTATATAATCTCGATTAAGTGGAATGTCACCGTAGTCTATAATGCTGCCTTTGCGCAATCTTTTTTCGTAAGCAGATCTCTCCATATTATCGCCGACTGTTTCTAAGACGCGCGCGTAGTCATCTTGACCAAACCCTTTGTCGGTGAAGTAAATCCAAGCACGCACATGATTGTCTTGGTAGCATTCTGAAGCGACTTTATTGGATAATGGTGCTCGATAACCATACATCTCTTTCCGTTGTGTATAGTTGAGAGAAGTAACACATAGAATAAGCAATATATTAATCATCATTCCTCCTTTTATTCAGCAAAAGCTAATGAAATTCTGCATTATTTTATACGATAAACCTGTTCTGCCTGTCCCGAGTCAATCGAGGGATTTCCTATATTACTACTGTATTTTGTATTCATAAAGCTCTTTTTTTCGCTTAAATCTAAACGGTACTGCCCATAGCAAACCGACCAGAAAACCGCCGATGTGTGCAAGGTATGCAATACCGCCACCGCCAGCACGCATTGAGGATATACCAAACAGAAACTGCATTAAGAACCAAATACCCAAGAATGCTAATGAAGGCAACTGGACAACTCTGAAGAAGAAACCCAAAGGAACAAGGGTTAATATCTTCGCCTTGGGGAATAACAGAACATAGGCACCTAATACACCGGATATTGCACCGCTCGCACCGACCATGGGGATTGTTGAGTTTGGTGCAAAGATGCTGTGTAAGAGAGTGCCGGCAATGCCACAAATTAAATAGAAAAATATGAACATCACATGACCAACGCAGTCTTCGATATTATCGGCAAAAATCCATAAGAAGAGCATATTACCGCCAATATGTATTAGGTTGGCATGCATAAACATACTGGAAAAAAGTGTCCCATATGACGATAACCCAACCGGATGAAAAATATTGTATGGCACCGCGCCAAACTGTTTAATAAAAACATCAAGATGAGTACCCAATGAGATTTCATAAATAAAGACCAGAACATTCAGACCCAAAATAATATAAGTTATAATAGGGCGAGAACTTGAAGAGATATTATCTTTAAGAGGAAGCATAGATACTTTCTATCTCACATATCGCCCAGACTGCTATCGCTTTTCCTTCACCGATTTCGCCCGTGCCTTCGTTGGTTTTTCCTTTGATGGAAATCGAGTTCTCTGAGATCTTTAGGATTGTCGCGATGTTTTTTTTCATGGCATTCACATATGGCAGGATTTTAGGCGCTTCAGCGATGACGACCGCGTCGATATTTTTAGCAAACAGTCCGGAGTTTTCAAGGAATTTGCTCGTTTTGGTCAGTATTTCATTGCTCGCTATGTTTTTATATTTGTTATCGTCTGGTGGGAAGTGCTGACCGATATCACCGAGATTCGCTGCACCTAGCAGTGCGTCACAAATTGCATGGAGCAGGGCATCACCATCAGAGTGACCTACTAAGCCTTTGTCAAATTCGATTTTTACACCGCCAAGATAGAGTTTGCGGTTTTCAGACAGACGATGGATATCGTAACCAATACCGACCATTTTTCTATTTTATCCCTTAATCATCTCAAGTCAAGCTTTTATATTACAGCTATTTGTTTACTCCGTTGGAATACTGCGGTATTTATGGTGAGTTTTTTCCTGCGGTGGTTTGTTCGTCTAATCAGGTTCTTTGTCGTTTTCCTAGAAGCATAATGTCACGCAAATCTTCAATTTTTCTTGCCTCTAGCCACTTTTTGTCAAAATCATGACGTTGGGTAATCTGAGCAATAGCCATGAGTGCACGTAAGTGCGAATTCCTCATGTCTTGCGTGCCAACCAGAGCAAAGACAATATGGACTGGATCGGAAGCATCTGGAAAGATGATGCCTTGTTTTGCTCTTACCAATAGCACATCAAACTTCTTCTTACCACTAATAATGATATGTGGAATAGCAAGACCAGGTCTCAGCGCGGTGCATGATTGCTTTTCTCTTTCGATGAACAATGCAATAAGATTCTTTGGCTTTAATCCAGTTCTCTGGCTGAGTTTATCGGCAGCGATTTTTATGAAGTCATCAAAGTGTATTTTCTCATCAAAATTGAGGATCAAGGCATCTTTAACCAATTTATCAAATTCATCTTCAATGATTTCATCGCGGGCTTTTACGATTTCTCGTAATTCGTCTTTTAGACTGTCAGTGACAATCTGTCGGTCAGTAACGCGTTCAACAAGATACATTATGGCTGATTCCCGACTGATCTTTGGTCTTAGATAAAAAAAGTACCATAACATTGAGCAAGTAGCGAAGATACCGGTAATCATCAAAGGGACTCTACCCATTTTGATGATTAAGAATCCACATCCAATAATACCGATAATTTGTAGCCACGGATATAGTGGAGCTTTGAATTTAGGTTGATAATTCGGTATTTTGCTTTCCCGCATAATTATGAGTGACAGGTTTGCCGTTATAAAAAGAAGGATTTTCATCGTTGAGGCGGCTTTAACAAGGTTTTCCAGATTCAGGAATAGGATGACTGCGATCATAAAAATACCTGTAAACAAAATGGAATTGTGCGGTGTACGGAATTTATGTGATACCTTCTGGAGAAATCCTGGCAAGAGTTGATCACGGCTCATTGCCAGGGGAGTACGTGAAGCAGCTAGTATCCCAGCATTTGCAGTTGAAACAAATGCCAGTAGGGCAGCGATGGCAGTAATGATAATACCAGGAACGCCCCACAATATTTTTGCTCCCTCCGAAATAGGGGTAAGCGTATTTGCTAATGTGCTGGGATCAATAATCCCAACAGTGACAAAGCCGACCGTAATATACAATCCCAGAACAACAGTAAAAGCGAGGAGCATACCCAACGGAATATTGCGTCCGGGATTTTTTACTTCTTCGGCGATACTTACGATCTTAGTGAGACCACCGTAAGATACAAACACCAGACCAGCGGTGGCAAAAACTGGTGTGAATCCGAATGGCATGAACGGTATAAACCTCTCGCTTTGAGTTAAGATTGCTCCTCGCGCAACATATATTATGAGAATGCTAATGAGCAGAAAAACCATGGAAATTTGAAGTCTCCCGACCGGTTTGGTGCCCAAAATATTGAGCATAATGAAGAAGAGACAACACGCGATCGCAATCAGTTTGATATGCAAGATTGTAATGCCAGGGTTGAGCAGTATAGCAAAAGCGCCTATACCGACGAGGGCAAAGGCACTTTTTAGACTCAATGAAAACCACGCTGCCATACCAGCAAACGTACCTGGTGCGATACCCATGCTTCGCGTAACATAGAAATAGACGCCGCCTGCTTTTGGCATAGCAGTGGCAAGTTCTGCTTTAGCGAGCATTGTTGGGATCACCAATATGCCGGCGATAATATAGGCAAGGATCATTGCCGGACCGGCTTTGGCAAATGCAAGACCAGGAAGAATGAACAGACCTGAGCTGATCATTGCCCCTGCCGCAATCGCAAACACATCTGAAAGGCCAAGTCCTTTTTTTAGTTTCATGTTATCCAGGTAATCTATTGATTATGAACATATTTTCCTGAGTTGTTTGATCTGATCGGGCGAGCCAAATACAATAAGAATATCATCTGGATTCAAAATAGTACGAGAACTTGGATTAAAGCTTAGTTTGTCCATATTCGCAGATTTTATGGCCAAGATGATAATGCCTATATTTTTTGAAATTTCCGATTCTTTCAGTGTTTTTTCAACAATAGAAGAATGCTTTCGGACTTCAACCTCATCAAGAACAAGATCAATGTATTCACCTTTGATTATTGAATCCAAGAAAGAAGTAACGGTCGGTTTCAGCGCAGCCGCAGCCAAGCGTATACCGCCGATTTTTTCGGGAGAAAAAACATAATCTGCTCCAGCCTTTTTCAGTTTATCAATTGATTCACTTTCAATCACCCGTGCAATAATTCTAAGGTCTGGATTCAATGAACGAGCAGAAAGGCAAATGTAAAGATTATCAGCCGTCTTTCCCAATACAGCAAGAATACCTTTTGCTTTTTCTATTTGCGCATTTTCCAGTATCTCATCATCCGTAGCATCGCCGATTATATATATTGTATCCGGGAATTCCTTTATGAACTTATCTAAGATAATTTTGTCTTTCTCTATCAATAGAAACGGTTCTTTTGCGCTGATAAATTCATGTACTACATCTTCACCAACGGCTCCAAACCCACAGATAATAAAATGGTTTCTAATTCTTGCCAACTTCTTCTCCATTCTTTGCCTCCTAATGATCTCGCCGAACGTTCCTTCAATAATCGATGAGAATATTAAACTAATTCCGCTTGTAATTACGACGATTCCACCTAGTATCAAAAATATTGTGAAAATTCTACCGGTTTCTGAAAGCGGTCCGACTTCTTGGAATCCTACTGTCGATATTGTAATAATAGTCATATAGAGAGCTTCGACGAATGTCCACGCTTCAATGATTCGATAGCCAACAGTACCCGCAAAAATTACCAGAATTATCAAGAGAATTGTCAATCCTAATTTTTGATATAACATAATTATAATTATACATATTAATATCGTATTGGTCAATATTGATGAGATCTTAAAGATGAATAGATGTCGTGACCGTGGAAAATCTGCAGAATGCGCAAATACTTATTTTCAACTTTCTCCGCGACGATTCTGTGTTATCTGTGGTTATATAGGATTAGTTTAGTCTACCGCAGCACTTCTTGTATTTCTTGCCGCTGCCGCATGGACATGGTTCGTTCCTGCCAATTTTGACCTCTGGTTTTACTTTTTTGACCGCTTTCTTTTTAACTACAGGCTTTTTCGTTATTTTACTTTGCTTGGTTGTTTTCTTGGCTGATGTGCGTTTGGGTTTTGGCAGTAATTTGAGAAATGCACGATTGCTTTTCTTTACTACAGAGCTCAATTCAGAGCCATTGTGAATATGTCCATTGTCATCCATGAAGAGGAGGAATTTTGATAATATATCGGCGATATCTTTTCCCGCTTCTCGTGTAAAGGTGAGTTTATACGGTACAAATTCGAGCATGAAGTGTGTTGCGTGTGAGTTATTAAGTTCTCGGATCTCTTTATGTTGATCAAAAAAGAGATAGTCAAGAAAGCTTTTAACTACATAATCTGCATTATCTTTATAAACTCTTGTCTTGGACTTCATAGCTTTTGAAATCTGGAAATCACGACTTGCAGCATTCGTAAAATGAACCAGTCTTTTATCACGCTGTCTTTCTTCGTTTTGTTTTTTCCTTATATCCGCTAGACCCATGGTTTTATTATATATATCGTCATAAGGATGTCAATACATCTTAAATGTCTAAAAGTCCAGGATGCCCGAAATATCTAAGTGAAAAAATAAACTAAATCATTGACTTTACTACCTAAATGTGCTATATTACAAGTTATGAAATTTAGCAAGTCATTTATCAATACTTTACGTGAAGATCCCAAGGAAGCGGAGAACAAAAGTCATCGGATTTTACTGCGCGGTGGGTTTGTGAGATCGCTCGCCTCAGGTATACACATTTACCTACCTCTGGGTTGGCGTATACTGATGCGTATCGAGAAAATAATTCGTGAAGAACTTAATCGCATTGGAGCTCAAGAAATGCTAATGCCGGCAATATGTCCGAGAGATGTCTGGGAGAAATCAGGGCGTTGGGCTGAATATGGCGATGATATGTTCAAGTTGAAGGACCGGAAAGGTCGGGATTATTGCCTTTGTCCGACCCACGAAGAGATAATAACGGGGATAGCCCGCAATAGTATCCGTTCTTATAGGGATCTTCCCCAGATTTGGTATCAGATTCAGATTAAGTACCGGGACGAGTTGCGTCCGCGCTTCGGGGTAATTCGTTCTCGGCAGTTTATCATGAAAGACAGCTATAGCCTTGATCGCGATGACGATGGGCTCAGCGAGAATTTTGAACTCCATAAACGAGCCTACACAAATATTTACAGACGTTGTGGGCTCGATTTCGAAATAGTCGATGCGGCTGGTGGTCTAATGGGTACAGGTCAATCAAATGAATTTGTTGCTCGGGTTGATGGTGGTGAGGATACGATCGCGATCTGTGATAATTGTGATTATCGCGCTAGCTTGGAAGCAGCTCAGGGGATTGGTAAGATATTTGATTTTGTGGATAGCCCAGTCACTGAGGTCCATACACCGGGGAAAAGAAGCGTTGATGAGGTTAGTAATTTCTTAAAGGTGGGGTCTGAGAACCTCGTGAAGAGCATGTTCTACACAGCGTCTGATAAGGAGCCTATGCTTATTTTGCTTAGGGGCGATTATGAGATAAATGAAGGTGTGATCCGAAGCAAATTTGGCTTCTCTTACAAACCTGCTGATGCTGAAACGATTGTCAGGTTTTTCGGTGCGGAACCGGGTTTTATCGGTCCAGTCAATAAGGACGATATCGCGGTATATGCAGATGATCTGCTAAAAGGTGCTAAGGGTATGATAACAGGAGCCAATAAGAACGATTATCATATTAAGGGTTTGAATTTGGAACGTGATGTTAACGTGCGTGAGTATTTGAATCTTCGGATTGTGAAAAAAGGTGATGCTTGTCCAAAGTGCCGCAAAGAGATTGAGTTGCATAATAGTCTGGAATTGGGGCATATCTTCAAATTGGGGATCAGGTACTCTAAGCTGCTGGATGCGACTTTCCTCGATGAGAATGGTGAAGAGAAACCTATTGTCATGGGAAGCTATGGGATCGGACTCGAACGCATTATGGCTTGTGTGTGTGAACAGAAGGGTGATGAACACGGAGCCGTATGGCCGATATCCATTGCACCGAGTGAAGTATACATTGTTGTTCTGAATCCGCTTGATAAAGATGTTACTGGCGTTGCTGAAGAGGTTATTCAGGCATTGACTAACAATGGTTTTTCGGTTATTATAGATGACCGTGATCTCTCAGCGGGTATTAAATTCAACGATTCGGAGTTGTTGGGTATTCCATTAAGGCTGACAATTGGTCCGAAAGGCATAAAGAACGATAGTTTCGATATTCATCTGCGCGAGACCAAGGAGATAGTGCGGGTTGATAAAACATCGATATTGTGTAAACTACAAGAGTTGAAGAGCATGTTGTACCGGAGGTTGAATGAATAATGATTTTAAATTGTCAGAGGTAGTTGAATTGATCAAGCGTATTGTGGATGAGTTCGATTTACGTTTCTATGATTTGTATTTCAATGATGTTAACGGCTCTTTCCGTGTTTTCATCGATCGCGAGGATGGTACGGTAAGCGTAGATGATTGTAAAAAGGTGAGTAGGTCAATTGCCCGGGCTCTGGATCAGTCAAATTGTGTTACTTTCGCATATATCCTTGAGGTTTCTTCGCCGGGTATTGCAAGGCATTTAACAAGACCTGAACACTTTGTCTGGGCACAAGGCAAGATTGTGGAAATAGATACTGGAGACCGTAAGATCAGGGGTTATCTTAGACAAACGAAGCAAGATGGCGTGCTTATTGCGACCGATGATGGAGAAAGTGCGGTACCTTATTCGTCAGTTATTAGAGCAAAGGTTGTAGAGGAGCTTGATTATGGCAAACGAAGATAGTTTGATTACCGAGGGCATAAAATCAATCGCCAGGGCAAGGGGAGTGAAGTTCGATTACGTTATCGAAGCACTCATAGAAGCGTTGAAGAATGGTGTGAGGAGGAAGTTCGGCAAGGGCGTAGAATCAGAGGTGGTAGTGAATAAGTCCACTGGTGAAATCGGAATTTACCTACTGAAGAAGGTAGTTGATAATGTAGAGGACCCAGATAAGGAAATTGCGTTTGATGATGCGCGACAAGAAAAACCGACTATCGAAATCGGTGATGAATGGCGTCGGCATATTCCAATTGCTGATTTGGGAAGGACCGCTATTGAATCAGTAAAACAAACTCTCACTCAGCGGGTCAGTGAAGCAGAAAGAAGCCGAATCATGACTGAGTATGAAAAAAAAGTTGGAGAAATAGTCAAGGGTATTGTGAAAGTAGTAAGTCGTAATGAGATACTTGTAGATCTGGGTCCAGTCGAGGCGACAATACCTTCTTATGGGATAATGAGGAGTGAACACTACCGTCTGGATTCTCCGATCAGGGCAGTAATCTCGCGTGTTGATCGTGCCCAATGGGGTCCGAAGATTATTCTTTCACGAACTGATTCGAAATTCTTGGAGCGGCTTATGTTTTATGAAATACCCGAGATAAAGGATGGTTTTGTCCAGGTTTGCAAGATAGCCCGTGAGCCTGGCGTCCGTGCTAAGGTTGCAGTTCAAACACTTGATCTTAAGATCGATCCCATCGGGGCGTGTGTTGGATATCGGGGCAGTCGCATCCAATCGATAGTGAAAGAGCTGTCCGGCGAACGTATTGATATCATCCTGTGGAGTAAAGATTCTCATCTTCAGGTATCGAGAAGCCTTTCGCCGGCAAAGATAAAGGAAGTTGTTATTCTTGATGAGAACAGTGTGCTGGCTGTTGTTAGTGACGAAGATTATTCAAAAGCAATCGGCAAGAACGGTGTTAATGTAGATCTGGCGTCCAAACTGTGTGCTCTTGAAATTGAAATAAGGAAGTCGTCAGATTACGAACAGGAACTTAAAGAAAAAGAGCTAGCTAAGAGCAAAATACAGGATATCAAGGAAATCAAGCCAGCGATTCGCAAAATGATGGAAGGAAAAGGTTATTCAAATGTTCTTGCAGTTTTGAAGGCTCCTGTTGAAGAACTCAAGTTTCTTTTGAAACTTGACGACGCTGGTGTTGAGAACATTATTTCAACCTTGCGCTCGGCTAAGCAAGTGGCCGCACAAATAGAAGAACTCGAAGCGATCAAGGAAGCGAAAACAAAGACCGAAGAAGCAGAAGCAGCAATCAAGGCAGCGAAAATAAAAACCGAAGAAGCAGAGGTTAAGGCAGTAGAATCGAAGATCGAAGAAAAGGAAGAAACAGTAGAATCGAAGATCGAAGAAAAGGAAGAAGCAGTAGAATCGAAGATCGAAGAAAAGGAAGAAGCAGCAGAATCAAAGACCGAAGAAGCGAAAGCAAAGAAAGCAGAAGCCGAGGTCGAAGCACCAGAACCAAAGACCGAAGAAGCGAAAGCAAAGAAAGCAGAAGCAAAGAAAGTAAAGAAAGTAAAGAAAGTAAAGAAAGCAGAATCGAAGATCGAAGAAGCAGAGTCAAAGACCGAAGAAAAGGAAGAAGCAGATATCCCTGAGAAAGAGAGCATTGACCAGGAGGAGTCCGAGGATGCCGAAGAAAAAGGTTCATAAAGTAGCTAAGAGCTTAGGTTTATCTAGCGCTGCATTGCTGAAGCTATTGAAAGAGATGGGTATAATGGTAAAAAGCCACATGTCAGTTCTTTCTGACGAAGATGAAAAAAAGGTTAAGCACAAGATTTCAGAAGACAAAAAGAGAGTGAAGAAGGAATTCACTCGTCGCTATAGTAGACCAAAGGTTAAGGAGAAAAAGAAGAAGATTGACCCGGTAGCGATAAAAGAGAAAATAAAATCGACCCTCGCTAAAATGGAAAAGAAAGAGACAAGAAAACACTACAAGCGTGAGGTCCGGGCTAAGGTTGAGGTAAAACCAACCGAGAAAATCGTTGAAATAACCGACTTCATGACTGTGGCTGATCTTGCGCAGGCTATGAAACTGCCCACTACCGATGTTATCAAGAAGTGCCTTGATATGGGTTTAATGGTTAGTCTCAATCAGCGACTTGATTTAGACACATTGACAGTTATGAGTGATGAGTTTGGCTACGACGTGAAGGTTATGTCAGTTGAAGACCAGATTGCAACAGATGTTGAAGTCGATAGACTAGAAAGGCCACCGGTTGTGACAATCATGGGACACGTTGATCATGGTAAGACCACGCTCCTTGATTCAATCACCAAGTTGCGGACGGTAGAAGAGGAATACGGCAGGATCACCCAGCGCATGGCCGCTTATCAGATAGAATATCATAATAGGACCATCACTTTTCTTGATACACCAGGTCACGAAGCATTTACGGCGATGCGTGCACGCGGTGCTCAAGTTACTGATATAGTTATCCTTGTAGTCGCCGCCGATGATGGTGTTATGCCGCAAACGATTGAGGCAATTGACCACGCCCTTGCTGCTTCGGTGCCGATAATCGTTTGCATCAACAAGATTGACTTACCAGGTTCGAACGTCAATAGGGTAAAGACTCAACTCGCCAAGGCGAACGTTGTTGTTGAAGATTTTGGAGGAAAATCAATTTGCGTTGAGACGTCAGCTCTTAAAGGTATTGGTATCGCGGACGTTTTGGATGCAGTTCTTGTTAAAGCTGAGGAATTGAAGTTGACCGCGCCGTTTGATAAAACCGCAAAGGGAGTTGTCATTGAGGCACGGCTCGATCGCGGTAAAGGCAATGTATCAACAATCCTCGTCCAAGAAGGGAATCTCAAGAAGGGTGATCCATTTGTTTGTGGCGCGCATTTTGGTCGGGTCCGAGAACTGTTTGATCAACAATCTAATAGAATTACTGAAGCTGGACCATCTACCGCGGTGTTGGTTTTAGGGTTCAGTGGTTTGCCGCAAGCTGGTGAGGTATTTCTTGCAGTGGATAATGAACGACGAGCTCGTGAGATTGCCTCACAAAGGCAACTCATAGAAAGGATGCGGAAACTTAAAGCAAAATCAAAGGTCACTTTACTTGATCTCCAAGAAAAAATAAAAGCAGGCGAAACCAAAGAGCTGAGACTTATTCTCAAAGCCGATTCCGCAGGTTCGACTGAAGCCTTGGACGAGAAATTAAATGAATTGAGCATGGAAGATGTTGCCGTTAGAGTTGTCCATAAAGGCGTAGGGAAGATAAATGTGTCAGATGTTCTGCTTGCTGAGGTAACCGGTGCGATATGCGTTGGGTTCCATGTTGGACCGGATACGAATGCCTTAGATGCAGCTGAGCGTGAAGGGGTTGAGATAAGAACTTATCGGTTGATCTATGAAGCACTTGACGATCTCAGATCTGCTATGGTTGGATTGTTGGAGCCCATAATCACTGAGATCCTTGTTGGCGAGGCTGAGGTTAGGGAGATATTTACCATTCCTAAAGTCGGCTTGATCTTTGGTTGTTATATGAAAGATGGTAAAGTTCTGTACGGTGCTATTGCTCGTGTTATGCGTGAAGGCAAAGAAATCATAGCTTCAAAGGTCACTTCTCTCAAAAGATTCAAAGAAGATGCAAAGGAAGTGCTGGCTGGATATGAATGCGGTATTGGTCTTGAGCAAGATGGTGATCTGCAAAAGGGTGATACAATTCAATTCTACAAAATAGAAGAAACCGCTGCTGGAGATGGAAAGTAAACCTCATCGGATGTCTGCTATCCCACGGGGTAAATTATATGTAGTTCAATGCACACTTGATTTGCATATTGCTGACTGCCAGTCTCTGAAAGACAAGAGGAGAGTTATCAAGAGCCTAAAACAAAGATTGAAAAACCGTTATAATGTATCGGTCTGTGAATTTGGGGATCTCTCTTTATGGCAGCGGACTCAACTGGGTATTGTTACTTGTGGCAATGACCGGGCTATCGTGGATTCAACGATAAGCACGGTTATTAATTTCATCGAGCATGTTCATGCCGTGGCATTGCTTGATGTTGAACAGAGGATTCTTTGATGCGTAAAGAAAGGGTGGCGTCGGTTATTGTTAAGGAAATATCGAACATTGTGGAACACGAAATAAGAGATCCACGTCTTGGGTTCATAACCATATTGAGTGTTGATGTAAGCCCTGATCTAAAAAACGCAAAAGTATTCTTTTCATGTATTGGTGATAAGTCGCAAAGTCTCCAAACCTTGACTAGGGCAAAGGGTTTCATAAGGAGTACGTTGGCACAGCGTCTTAGAATGAGGTGTGTTCCTGATCTACAATTTGAGATAGATGATAGTTATAAACGTGGTATGGAAATAGATGAATTACTTGAAGAAATTAGTTCAGATAATAAAGAAGAATAGGCGAATTGTAGTCGCTACGCACATTGACCCTGATGCTGATGGTATTTCAGCGGCGTTGAGCTGTGGTTATCTTGTGAAACACTACAAACGAAGAATACCTACATTCTTTTGCCATTCTCAAATTCCAAGAAAATATGGTTTTGTTTTGAGCAATTGGAAGTTTGTGAGACAGCTGCCTGAGTTTGACCTCCTGATCGCGGTTGATTCAGCAGCGATATCGAGAATATTTTCTGACGTTGATCACAGTAAAGCGGGGATTTTAGATTCGAAATCCATCATCAATATCGACCATCACAAAAGCAATACTGCATTTGGTTCGCTGAATATAATAAGAGAAAAGGTTTCATCAGCTTGTGAGATTATTTACACGATATTTAGGGATCTCAATATCAAGATAAGGAGGCCGCTGGCTGAGATATTCTACTGTGGTATCTACAGCGAAACAGGAGGTTTTGTTTATCCCAATACCACTCACGAAACTCTGACTATGGCTTCAGAACTGGTCAGTTTGGGCGTAGAACCAGGGCCAATTTCTAAGAAACTCAATGCCAAGACATTGAGCGGTACGTTGTTATTGAGTGAAGTTTTAAAAACCATAGTTATCGAGGATTCGGTTGGCGCGATGCATCTTACTCAGAATATGCTTAAAAGATGTAATGCAAAGATGGTCGACTCAGAGCATTTTGTATCTTTCCTCCAAGCGATTCGCAATGTCCGTGTTTCACTGTTCTTGCGTGAGGAGAAGGAAGGAACGCGCATTAGCTTACGGAGCGACGGCATAATTGATGTTGATGAGCTGGCGGCGCGTTTTGGGGGAGGAGGGCATCGTCTTGCTGCTGGGGTCAGGGTTAAGATGTCGATCAAAGAAGCAAAGATAGAACTATTGCGGGCTGTACGTCAAGATTTCAGAAGGCTACGTCGTAACAAGTAGCAAATAGGGATGTTGTTATTCTTGTGTGAGCAGTAAGCAGTGTCTGCAGGGATTCGACTGATTGATAAACCAGTAGGTTTCACTTCATTCCAGATCGTCAATATTTTCAAACGACACTACAGGAAAGTTGGTCACGCCGGGACGCTTGATCCATTTGCCAGTGGTTTACTCATTGTTCTAATAGGCAGTGCGACAAAGGACTTTTTATCTTATCAGAAATGCAATAAGGAGTACATTGGTGAAATGGTGCTTGGTATGGTGACTGATAGCTATGACATAGCAGGGCAGATTCTTAAAGAGCGGTGGAACGGCAATAGGGAAGGCTACACACTTGATGATCTGAACCAGATAGCATCTAGTTTTGTTGGTGAAATCGAACAGGTGCCGCCCATATTTTCTGCAATCAAACAGGACGGTGTTAAGTTGTATGAATTAAGCCGGCAGGGGATAGTGGTTCAGCCGAAGAAACGCAAGGTTATGATAGTCAGTTTTACAATTACTGCGGTAGAGTATCCGATACTCCATTTTCATGCACTTGTTGGGACTGGGGTGTATGTAAGGTCGCTGGTTTTTGAATATGGTAACCGGTTAGGTTGTGGGGCTACGCTTATTTCATTGCGAAGAACGAAGATAGGTGACGATAGTGTTAGGACCGCACAAAAAATAGGTGAAATATAAAGTTGTGAAAATACTCCTTAACAAAAGGGATTCAATTACTAATGGTTCAGTATGTGCAATCGGTAGTTTTGATGGTGTTCATCGAGGACACCAAGGAATTGTCGAGCGGTTGAGGAGAATTGCCAGAACTGATAATAGGGTTGGTATTATAACGTTTCTTCCTTTACCTTTTTTTGTTCTTACTTCATCGCCCATTTTTTACCTTACTGTGAAGGCTGAAAAGGAACGGTTATTCAGAGCATTAGGCATTGATTATATATATTATTTTAGGTTTACCAAGCGTTTTGCGCAGCATTCTGCGGCTGATTTCGTCGACCTGGTCGTACATCAGATGAATCCTTCAACTGTGGTAATTGGTGATAATTTCCATTTTGGGCACAGTAGGGAAGGATCGGCCGCGTTGCTAAAACGAATAGCAAAGGACAAGTTCGCGGTTGATATCATGTCGCGGATAAGAGATGAGGGAACGATTTCAAGTACCAGAATCAGGGAACTCCTTCTTCTCGGGCATGTGAAGGCGGCAAATAGGTTATTGGGTAGACCATACGCGTTCACTGGTAGGGTTGTTCGGGGAAAAGGGAAAGGCACTAAGCTGGGGTTTCCTACTATTAACATCAAGATTTCTGAAGAGAAATTACTGCCATTGGATGGTGTTTACAAGGTACAGGTTGTCTTAAAGCACCAAGATTATCCGGGTGCCATGTTTTGCCGCGATGGTTTGGTTGAAGTTCACATCATAGGTTTTTCAGGTGATCTATACCGTAAGAACGTGTCGGTACGAATCTACCAACGCATCAGGGAAATTGAAAGCTTTTTTGATGATAAAGCGTTGAGTGCTGCGATTGCTCATGACCTTGAGGTAATAAAGGGACAGGCTGCTTTTTCTGATTTGAGATAAATTTCGTGGGACAGGTAATTTTCAGAAAAAGTGGCCTGTCCCGTTTTATCATTTTCTTGACTTTGATTTAATCTTCGATAGTATTAGCCATGGCGGGAATTGAGATTCTGCATTCTGAGGTTAGGAACAAGATTGCTGCAGGTGAAGTAATCGCCCGTCCACATTCCGTAGTCAAAGAACTTGTTGAGAATTCTATAGATGCTCGTGCACGACGTATTGATATCGTACTCGACGATGGTGGCAAACAAGATATTCTAGTAAATGACGATGGCTGCGGTATGAGTCGTGCTGATGCAATACTTGCAATAGAAAGGTATGCAACAAGTAAATTAAAGACCGTTGCGGACATTGAACACATCACCACCTATGGATTCCGGGGTGAAGCCCTGGCAAGTATTGCTCAGATATCACAATTTGAGTTGGAGACATCAGACCATACTGGAGGTACTAAAATCGTTGTGATCGGAGGTGAGTTTAAGGATATCATTGATTCACACCGTCCCCAGGGTACGAGAGTGAAAGTGTCCAATATCTTTTTCAACCTGCCGGCTCGCCTGAAGTTTCTAAAATCGAGTCAGTGGGAGAAACGTCTTATCTCGGATGTCGTAAAAAATTATGCACTTATTAACCCTTCGATATATTTCGGTTTGGAGGAATCGGATCGTAAGCTGCTGGACTTTATTGCCACGGATTCCCTTGAAAAGCGCGTCAAGATGTTTTTTCCTAACCGGGTTGTTGAAGCTCTAGTACATCTTGACATCAAGGTAGGTGCCATACGGTTCACTGGTTTCTTGACCCGCCCTGATTTCTTTGACCGTCATCACATGAACTACCTCTATGTAAATGCGCGACCGGTGAGATATGCAAGGCTTTACCGGACCATTGTTAATGCCTATCAGAATCCCAAAAACCTACCTGGTTTTCTATTGAACATTGAGGTTGCGCCCAGCATGGTCGATGTCAATATACATCCAACTAAACAGGAAGTCAGGTTTAAAGATGAACGCTATGTTCTTGACTTGCTTAACCAAGCAATAAAAACCAAAGTGTTTACAAAGGTTGTACAGGCTGGTTTTCGAACTTCAACATCTGTATCAACCACGCCCGGTGAGATGATGGTCGATAGAAAATTTGTTCAGGAGACAGTTTTGCCTTATTCGCCAGAGCGTTTCGCTGAACCACTGAGCGCCCAGGGATCGAATGAGTTTTGGCAACTGCACGATACCTATATTTTATCTCAAACGAAATCAGGTTTGATCATTGTAGACCAGCATGTTGCACACGAACGTGTGATCTATGAATCAATAACTAAAGGTAAAGGTGGTTCGCAACGGCTATTATTTCCGATAACCCTTGAGCTTATGCCTGAAGAGTATCGCGCATACAAAAAAACCAAGTTGTTACTAAAGGAGCTCGGTATTGAATTCAAGGAATTCTCCGCGCATACGATTGTGATCGATAGTCTGCCAACTGATGCCCGTGTGAACCGGGAGGATGTGGTTGATTTATTCAAGGAACTTGATGCTTTGGGTAATTTGATTGAGCAGCGCAATGAGGTTGCCAAGGTAGTGGCTTGTAAAAGTGCCATAAAGGCTGGGCAGTCGTTGTCGGTTAGCGAGATGCGTAGCCTGATCGATCGCTTGTTCGCCTGTGAAAATCCATATACTTGTCCACACGGCAGACCGATAGTTATAAGGTTCTCGCTCGACGAACTCGCAACACGTTTCGGTCGGTAGAAAATCGTCCAGACATTGACAATAATACTTATTTCAATATAATTTTTTATGCAACGCTTTATTATCGAGGGAGGAAAGAAGCTGTTTGGTAAAGTTAGCATTTCTGGTGCTAAAAATTCGGCGCTGCCGATAATCGCCGCATCACTTCTTACCGCAAAGAAAGTTGTTTTGGATAATATCCCTGATCTGGTTGATGTCAGAACGATGATTGAACTCATTGAGTATCTGGGAGCAAAAGTCGAGTTTGCACGCCATACCATCAAGATCTATACTCCTAAACTCAAGCGAATCGACGCACCCTATGATATCGTAAGGAAAATGCGTGCGTCTTACTATGTGCTCGGTGCATTGTTAGCGCGGGTAAGGAGAGCCAAAGTCTCTTTGCCAGGGGGATGTGCGATTGGTCCGCGACCAGTTGATTTACATATAAAAGGACTGAGGACTTTAGGTGTAGATATCGATATTGAGGATGGTTTTATTAATGCCCAGACGTCTAAGTTAGTTGGCCGCGAGGTCAATCTCCAGGGCACAAAAGGGACTTCAGTTGGCGCGACTATTAACGTAATGATCGCAGCAACCGGCGCGCGAGGTAAGACAGTGATCAGTTCTGCTGCTTGCGAACCTGAAGTAGTTGATGTGGCGGATTTCCTCAATGCCATGGGGTTTGATGTATCGGGCCAGGGTACACATACAATTATTATCAAGGGGCAAGCCTCGACTCGGGATGTAGAATATACAATCATACCCGATCGTATTGAAGCGGGGACCTTTGCAGTTGCGGCAGCATTGACAAGGGGCCGGATAATCATAGAGAACTGCTGCCCTGATCATCTGATCAGTATTCTCGACAAAATTGAAGAAGCCGGTGGTAAAGTGACGAAGGGAGATAGAACTGTGGAGGTAGTGGGGTGTGGACGAAAACAAGCGATTAACATCTATGTTGCACCATACCCTGGTTTTCCTACTGATATGCAGGCACAGTTCATGGCGTTGCTTTCGATAACCGCCGGTACCAGTACAATAAGAGAGACTATTTTCGAAAACCGTTTTATGCAAGCAGTGGAATTGATGCGTATGGGTGCAGATATCACGATTAAAGGAGATACCGCAGTCGTGAATGGTGTTAAAAAACTATCTGGTGCTTATCTCATGGCTTCGGATTTAAGGGCTTCGGCATCTTTGGTGCTTGCTGGATTAGTGGCTCAAGGGCAAACAGTAGTGCGTAGAATTTATCATTTAGATCGTGGCTATGAGAAGTTTGAGATTAAGCTACGCGGTCTGGGCGCGCGTATAAAAAGGCAGCGTGAATGAAAAGCGTGAAGCGTGTTGTTAAAATTGGCGTGGTAGAACTTGGCGGAAATAATCCAGTAGTGGTTCAGTCGATGACCAAGACCAAAACTCGTGATGTTAAAGCAACCGTGAATCAGATAAAACGCCTTGAAAGGGCAGGTTGTGAATTGGTTAGACTGGCAGTCGTTGATAGGAAAGACGGCGCAGTTTTGAACCGGATAAAAAAATCAGTAGGTATCCCGATAATTGCTGATATCCATTTTGATTATCGTTTGGCCATGCAAGCGATCGATGCCGGGGTTGATAAAATAAGGATTAACCCGGGTAATATCGGTGAATCATGGAAAGTGACTGAGGTTATCAAGAAGGCAAAAGATACGAATACGCCCATCCGGGTGGGCGTTAATTCTGGTTCATTACCACGCAAGATTTTGAGAAAACACAAGCATCCCACGCCTGCAGCGATCTTGGATACGGTTGATGATGCCCTTGCTATTTTTCGGAAAAACCACTTCAGGGATATTGTCATATCAGCAAAAGGAGCGGATGTCAAAACTACTATTACGGTCTATGAAAAGCTTAATAAAAGATTTGTCTATCCGCTTCACCTTGGTATTACTGAGGCGGGGTTACCATTTCGAGGCGGGATAAGGAGCGCGGTTGGTCTTGGTATTCTTTTGGATCAGGGGATTGGAGATACAATCCGGGTTTCTTTAAGCGCGGATCCCGTTATGGAAATCGTCGCCGCATATGAAATACTTGATTCGCTCGGTCTGCGTCGACACAATCCAGTTTTGATAAGTTGTCCGACATGCGGACGTTGTGATGTCAAACTTGCTAGTATAGCACGTGCGGTTGAGCAGCGTTTAAAGCGCTACAAGAAATTTATGAAAATTGCTGTAATGGGGTGTGTTGTTAATGGTCCGGGTGAAGCTCGAGAGGCAGACTTTGGTATTGCCTGTGGAAAGAGAACCGGTCTAATATTTGCGAAGGGGAAAGAAATAAAACGTGTGAAAGAAGAAAGACTTATAGATGAATTGTTCGAGGTGATAGATGAGAACATTGATAATAGATAATTACTTACCTAATTCTCCTCAGATAGAGAAATTGTATGACGTGATATGCAATGTGACAGTGCATACTGTTGAGGTGAAAGAGGCTTCGACGATAAACGCCGGCGAGGACTTCAAATATATTGATGTTTTGGTTCTCTCTGGTTCTCAACACAAACTGACAGAAAGCGGAGTATATGAAGCCTACACAAATCTATCGGATATCATAAAAACGACAGAAAAACCAGTTTTAGGGATTTGTTTTGGACATCAATTGCTCTGCATGGCCTACGGTGAGGACATAAAGGTATATGATAAAGCATTGGAAGGTTATTATATGGTGCATCGTCTTGTTGAAGATGAGGTATTTGAAGGTTTGGGAGATAGGTTCGTAGTAACCCAATCGCATCTGGAATATATCGAAGAGGTGCCTTACGATTTTATTAAACTTGCTGAATCACCTAACTGTCCGGTTGAGATCATTAAACATAGTGTGCTGCCGAAATATGGCTTTCAGTGTCATCCTGAGAGATTTGATGATAAACACCCAGCCGGTATTGCATTACTTGAAAATTTCTTCAAAATCGCTTCATGGTACACATAATAGTGGACCAGTTGCAATAAAGGAGTGCAATGAAAAGAGAGATCGACAAATTGATGAGAAGAATGAAGATAAGTGCGATTTATGCAGAGGGGCTGTCCAGTAGCTCGCCGACTATGTACTATCTTCTAAACGGTGTGAATTTCTATGGTCATTATGTCAAGAAACAAGGTAAACAACCCCAGGTTGTCCATTATCCAATAGAACGTGAGGTTGCCCGGGAGAGTGGATATAAATTGATTAGTTCTATACACTATGGTCTGAGAAAGATTTACGAAAAATACCCTGATCAAATGAAGGCAAAGGCGCATTTCATCAAAGCAATCCTTGATGATCTTAAGGTAAGAGGGAATGTTGCTTTTTACGGCGCGACTCAGATGGGGACCGCATACAATTTTCTGAAACAGCTAGCCAGACTTGACAAACGGATTAAGATCTGCTATGAAGCAAGCAAAAGCCTGATTACAGTAGCACGTGAGACCAAGGATACTGAAGAGGCAAAGCGCATAAAGAGTATAGGAGTACGTGTCGTCCGAGCGTTCAACAATATGGTGAAAACTGTGCAGCAGATGAAGATTAAAAAGAATATCATAATGAAGGACCGAAAGAGAAAATTGTTAATCAGTGACTTAAGAGCAATGTTGAGGAAACACTTATTCGAAGGTAACTTGATCAACACAGCCGGGATGATAGTTTCTCAGGCAAGGGATGCTGGTGTTCCACATAATTCAGGTAATGACCGCTGTGCAGTGGGACTTGGTCAGACCATAGTATTTGATATTTTCCCGCAGGAAGTGGGAGGCGGCTACTTTTTTGATTTTACACGGACAATATGCTTTGGTCACGCATCGAAGGAGATAAGGGAAGTATATGCAACAGTGAAACACGCTCAAGACTATGTAATGGATATGCTTAGAGTTGGCAAACGGAACATCGATATTGAACGGTCATTATGCAAGTTTTTTGAAAAGCGTGGTCATCCTACGCTTCTGAACTCACCCAAAACGCAGATTGGTTACTGCCACACACTTGGGCACGGAGTTGGACTTAATATCCACGAGAGTCCCTCGTTTGGTCTTGTGAAGACTAATAAAGACCGCATCAAACCAGGTTATGTATTCACAGTTGAACCAGGTTTGTACTATCCTGATAAAGGGTATGGTGTGCGACTTGAAGATATTATCTACGTAGACAGACGGGGTAAGATAGTGAATTTAACAAAATGCGCCAGAAGGCTCGTTGCTGAAATGTGAAACAAACAAGCGGAATAATCAAAGATTTTGAAAATTTTCTGATTGCTGAGGGTGATCAACTGAGCACGATACAGACCTATGTATGCGACGTAACACAGTTAGCGACCTTTTTAACGATGCAGCACAAAGAACTCGTCTCAGCCAGTATCGAAGATTTACGTAAGTATGTACATGCTATCTATGATACTGGTTTGATGGCGGCTTCAATAAATCGAAAGATATCCAGTATTAGATCCTTTTACCGATTTCTCATCTTTGCCAAGAAGATTGAAGCTAATCCGGCAACTGATCTGGAACTAATGAAGGTTGGTAGAAAGCTGCCAGTAATTTTGTCAATTGCTGAGATCACAAAGATCATTGAGGTGGCAAAAGAGAACACGCCTTTGGTTTTACGCGATCGAGCATGCCTGGAGATTCTTTATGGTGCTGGTTTGAGGATATCTGAACTTCTCGGCGTGAGACTCGCAGATCTGGACTTGACTGATGATTTGGTCAAGGTGGTCGGTAAAGGGAATAGACAGCGGATAGTACCTTTTGGTAAGAAAGCGGCGAAGTCGATTGAGAATTACCTTGCTAATGGACGGCCTGTCCTTGTACGTGACCGAGTAGTACCTTTTCTTGTGTTAAATGCCCGAGGCAAGCGGATGTCACGTATGGGGTTTCTGAAAATACTGCGCAAATACCGGATCAAGGCTGGAATAAACAAGCGGGTTACACCCCATATGTTCCGACATTCTTTTGCAACGCATCTTTTAGAGGCAGGAGCTGACCTGCGTGCAGTACAGGAACTTCTGGGACATGTTGATATTTCAACAACCCAAATCTACACGCACGTTGACCGGGAATATCTGAGAGAGATATATAAAGAACACCATCCACGAGCATAGGGAATGGTTCCTTTGGAACGGTTGTGGGACACTTGCGTGTCGGTATTGGTCGCTGTCTCTCGACTTCGCTCGAGCCCTTCGGCGCGACGGTTTTAGCTGCTGCGCAGCGGTTTGATTTAATGACTAACATCTATTATCTATTATCTAGAATCTAATTATCTAGTATCTAGAATCTATCTAGTATCTATTATCTCGTATCTAGCATCCAATATCTATTGTGTATTGACTTTTATCTATTTCGATATATAATTTTCTTAAATTCGCGGGAGTAGCTCAGTGGTAGAGCGTCACCTTGCCAAGGTGAACGTCGCGAGTTCAAATCTCGTCTCCCGCTTTCTGTCGCAATTTGCGTACTGCGAAAGTATAAATGTTTTTTTACATGAGAGTGGTTGCGAGTTTCCCGTTTCCATCATTAGAGAAAGGATGATAAGGAAACGGGATCCCGATTCCTTAGTATGGGTGAATTGAATGTAGAATCGGGACGAATCTCGTCTTCCGCTTTAAAGACAGATTTTAGATACTTGATTCTAGATATTAGTTAACATATACTTAAAGATCACACGTGACTAGGATCTAGCATCTTTTATCTAGTATCTGCCTTGTCTGGGCGGTATAGCCAAGTAGCTAAGGCGGCGGTCTGCAAAATCGCTATTCGCCGGTGCAAATCCGGCTGCCGCCTTTACCCTGTAGTAATAATCTATTGACATTTATATAATTATAACTATAATTATTTAATTGAAATATATATAAAATATGTGTAATAAATGATCGGATAAAAATAATTATAATCTAATATTTATGAAAGGAGGTGAGAGGAATGGAAGGAAATTATCAACAAGTGCCACCGGCTTTTTTTGCTATATATGGGGTAGTATGGTTTATCATCGTTGTTGCATTCTATGTTTATTTTGCGCTCTGCCTGCAGACCATGGCAAAGAAAACAAATACAGCAAATGCGTGGTTTGCCTGGGTTCCGATTCTCAATGTTTTTCTAATGCTTGCAATCGCTAATAAACCGCTTTGGTGGTTAATACTTTTTTTAATTCCATTGGTGAATGTCGTTATAAGTATTATTGTCTGGATGGGTATTGCAGAAGCTCGTAATAAACCAAATTGGCTGGGGATATTGATGATAGTTCCAGTCGTTAGTATTATTATACCTGGCTATCTTGCTTTTTCAGACTAGACTGATAAAAAAAAGAGAGGGCTGATCTCTGATTAGTATTTATTAGGGAGAGGCACTGGAAGTGCCTCTCCCTTAATTTTTAATTCCAAACAAGTCTAAGATAAAAGCAAATTCAAAAGCAATATCCTTCAGAAAATCATAGCGCCCAGAAGCACCTAAATGTCCTGAGCCCATATTTATTTTGAGCAGGAGCAGATTATTATCGGTTTTCAATGCTCTTAATTTCGCAGTCCATTTTGTTGCTTCCCAATACTGTACGCGTGAATCATTCAAGCCAGCAGTGATGAGTATGCTAGGATACTCTTTTGCCGCAACATTGTCATATGGAGAATAGGATTCCATATAATCATAGTATACTTTTTCGTTGGGGTTGCCCCATTCTTCATATTCAAGCACAGTCAATGGCAGAGTAGGGTCAAGCATAGTGTTTATCAGGTCTACAAAAGGTACGTCAGCGACAACGATTTTAAACAAATCTGGACGCATATTTGTAACTGCGCCAATTAAAAGTCCACCTGCACTTCCTCCAGTAATTACTAATTTATCGCTTGATGTATACTTTTCATTGATTAGATATTCTGCACAGGTAATAAAATCAGTAAATGTGTTCTTTTTATTGAGTAATTTACCCTGTTCATACCAATATCTGCCCATTTCTCCGCCGCCACGGATATGGGCAATGGCATATATAAATCCACGGTCTAACAGACTTAATCGATTTGATGAAAAATATGTTTCCATACACGAACCATAAGCGCCATAACCCATCAAATATAATGGACTATTACCATCTTTTTTCATCCCTTTTTTGTAAACCAATGATATCGGGATTCCTGCGCCATCTTGTGCTGTAGCAAAGATCCGCTCTGACTGATACAGGGATGGATTATAGCCACCGAGTACTTCATATTGTTTTTTTAACTCTTGTGTTCTATTGTTCATGTTATAGTCAAACACAGATCGCGGTGTGATGAAAGAGTTATATGTAAAACGAAGCAAATGTGAATCGAAATCTTTGTTTTTCCCGAGCCAGAATGTATACACCGGTTCTGCGAAATCTACATAGTATGTTTCACCACTCGTAAAATTTCTAACCTGTATTTTCTTTAATCCCTTTTCCATTTCATATACGACAAGAAAATTGTCAAAGATATCAATACCGTCGATTTTGACAGAGTCGCGATGTGGGATTATTTCTTTCCAGTTTTCTTTGGATGGGTCATTTACCGATGTTTGTATCAACTTGAAATTTTTTGCATTATTATTTGTCATGATAAAGAACCTGTCATTATGATGCTCAACATAGTATTCTATTTCATGCTGGCGAGGATGAATTAGTTTAAATTGTCCTTGTGGAGTATCTGCGCTTAAATAGCGAACTTCTGATGTGGTATGGCTTGCTAAATCGATTATTAAATATTTATCACTTTTTGTCCTTGATATATTGAGCCAGAATGCATCATCTTTTTCATGGTACACAAATTCATCTTGTTCTGTGTTAGTACCCAGCGGGTGTCGGTATATTTTGTAGGGGCGCTTTGCATTATCCAATATTGTGTAAAAGATGCTTTTATTATCATTAGCCCACGCTGCAGAGTAACCAGTGTTGGAAATTTTTTCTTTGAAGAGACTGTTGGTTTGCAAATCTTTGACATAAAGTGTAAACCTTTCAGAACCGGAAGTATCAATAGAATATGCGAGGAGTTTATGATCCGGGCTGATTTTAAATACACCAATATCAAAATAGTCATAGCCTTTGGCAAGTACATTATGATCTAATAATATTTCTTCCTTAGCTTCCAGGCTGCCTTTTTTTCTGCAATATATTCGATACTGTTTCCCTTGTTCAGTTCTTGTATAATAGTAATAATCAGCAAGTTTTTCCGGAACAGAAAGGTCTGTTTCTTTGATTTTCCCAAGCATTTCTTTGTACAATGTGTCTTGAAATGCCTCTGTATGTTTCATCATGCTTTCCGTATATTTATTTTCAGCCTTGAGGTATTTAATAACCTCAGGGTTGTTCCTATCT
>JAUWGT010000119.1 GCA_030606265.1 Candidatus Stahliibacteriota bacterium
GGCTCTTGCGAGCGGTTACTGAATTTCCAACGCTTTAAACGCTATTAACGGTCTAAACGATCTGAACATCTTTTAATTACTCAGTAACTCAATAACTTAATTACTTTCTTTTTTTTGCCTAATGCTTAAATCGTTCCAGGGCTTTGCGGTATTTTTGTGTTTGTTTATAGCCCAGGTCAATTACCTCACGGGCTTTTTCAAAATGGCTCAATCCAATCCCTCTAGTATTAAGATTTATTAAGATACCATCTTCCATCTTCAGAAGTTCGTGGTCAATCAACTTTGATGTTGCATAGTCAATAGTTTCTACAAGTACCTTTTTAATAGTATATGTTTTGTTTGATGGCACTTTTGACATGAGGATATTTGTTTTGTAGTCAACCCGGCGCAGGACATTGACCGCAATAACCTTTTTTGCACCAAGTTTCTGGGCAACGCCGATGGGTACAGGGTTTACAAAACCACCATCAATAAGCACATGACCTGCATATCTGTACGCCATGAACACGCCCGGGATTGATATGGCTGCTCTGATGCCTTGGACGAGATTGCCTTTGTCAATGACAATCTGGCAATTTTCTTCAATGTCCGTCGCGATACAGCAGAATTTCACTGGCAATTCTTCGATTTTCTTGCCGCCTAAATACGTATTGAGGTGTTTTACGACATTCTTACCATCAACAAATCCCTTTTTTGACAAGTGGAGCTTAAACAGCCATTTTTTCTTCTTTTTATCTACTCGAACAGAAATATCTTCGATTTCCTGAATACTGAAACCAGCAGCAGCAAAACCACCAACTAAAGCACCCATGCTGGCACCTACAATGATATCAGGTTTTATCCCCATTTCATCAAGGACTTTGAGAACTCCGATATGGGCATAGCCTTTTGCTGCACCACCACCGAGTACAAGAGCGAGCATTGTCGATTATAACGGGATTTCATAAGAAATCAATCGCATTGCCACAGCGACTTCGTTGTTTTGCAATGACACCTTGAGGTGCTTCTCGACTTCCTCCACATGACGTAGCGGACAAGCGCACTGCTCGCTCGAAGAATAATTTATTTATTGACTCAGTTGCTTGTTATTACGCTCGATATGACAGATATCAAGTACCTATGTTTTTCACTAGGATCAAGTATCCAGAATCTAATATCTATTTACTGCTGATTATTACACCCTCACCTTAATCCTCTCCCTCGAGGGAGAGGAATTTTTTGATTGCCCGACGGCGTAGGGAGATGGCACTGCGTGCGGGACTGGCTGCTTCGCAACGGTTATGGTTCACTAGCGTGAACGGTTTCTCTCGACAGGCTCGGGACACTGAATTTTATGGCTGAATCACAGATTAAGGTAAAATTCGTGATGGCTCTTGCGAGCGGGAAAAGAAGAGTAGGGAGATATGATATTCTGAAGACACGCCTCCTCTCACAATGATTCGAGACACGTCGGCTGGAGACACGATTCTCTGAAGGCACATTTCATTGCAGACACGCTTCGCTGGAAACAGAAAGGAACCAAGAGCCAAATCCCAAGTTCCAAGAACATAATTACTTAATAACTGCCCGATGAATCGGGCGACTACAATTCCGTCAATTACGTAATAGATGCTTTGCTTAATTTTTGATAAAGTGTAGGATGGAATTTAAATCGTTAATAGCGTTAGTTCAGTTCTTTGCTTTATTTAGGCGTTTAGGTATTTTGGATTTTAGGTGTTTGTATTTTCTGATTACTCAATAACTGCCTTACCAATAACTGCTTTACTAATAACTGTTGTTCTTAATTACTTCTGCGGAGCAGATTTTCCTTGACATTTTTCCAAAAATATGCATAATTAATTTCTATGACTAGAGACGATGGAATCCGTATACTGCGCGAAAAATTAAAGAATAGCAACCTTTTCAAGCATTGTCTGGCAACTGAATCCTGCTTAGCAGAACTGGCGGCGAAATTCGGTGAAGATGTCGAAAAATGGGCTTTAGCAGGTCTGCTCCACGATATTGACTACGAGGAGACCAAGGATGAACCGCTAAAACACGGCATAGTTGGAGCTGAATACCTTGAATCCCTGGGGCTTGAACAGGATATTATCCATGCTATCAAAGTCCATGTTGGTCACCTGATGCCAGAATCAAAGCTTGATTGGGCTCTGTTTGCCACTGATCCTTTAACCGGATTGATCGTTGCCTCAGCGCTCATGCATCCTGATAAGAGATTGAAATCCCTGGATACTGATTTTGTCTTGAGGCGATTTAAAGAAAAACGTTTTGCTGCTGGAGCCAACCGTGATCAGATTGAAACCTGTCATAATTTGGGCTTGGAACTGAGTGATTTTGTTGAAGTATGTCTCCACAGCATGCAGAAAATATCTGATGATTTAGGTCTATGAAGAAGTTACGCACTTTTGAAAACATCATCCTTGATTTGTCCAAATACTGGCAAAAAAAGGGTTGCCTGCTTTATCAACCGTACAACTCTGAAGTTGGCGCAGGTACTTTTAACCCTGCAACTTTTATCCGGGTGCTTGATAATAAGCCCTGGAATGTCTGCTATGTGGAAATCTGTAAGCGACCACGCGATGGTCGGTATGCTGAAAACCCGTTGCGTTTTCAGCAGTTCTATCAACTCCAGGTAATAATGCAGCCGGCACCTCATGATATACAGCGGTTTTTCCTGGAATCGCTTGAATACGTCGGATTCAAGCTCAAAGAACATGAAGTCAGGTTCGTTGAAGGAGATTGGGATGCGCCAACTCTGGGTGCTTGGGGACTTGGTTGGGAAGTGTGGCTTGATGGGTTAGAAATAACCCAGTTTACTTATTTTCAACAAGCCGGCGGCCTTGAGCTTGAAGAAATCCCCGTTGAACTCAGTTATGGGTTGGAAAGGATCGCCATGCTCTTGCAGGGAGTAGAATCTGTTTTTGACTTGAAATGGAACAATACACTAACCTGGGGTGATGTGTACCGTCAAAATGAGATTGAGTTTTCAGAATACAATTTTTCGGCAGCTGATACCAGACTTCTCGTTTCACTCTTTAATCAGTATGAAGCAGAAGCAGTACGGCTTTTTGAGAAGGGATTGCCCCTTCCTGGTTATGACTATACTATTAAGTGCTCGCACATTTTCAATGTTCTTGAGGCGCGGGGTGCGATTAGCATTTCTGAACGAGTCAAGATGATTGCACGCGTACGTGCGCTTGCTAGCCAGGTAGCGCAGTTGTACAGACAAAAGATATCTGAACAAAGTGTTCTCAAAAAAGGCGTGAAACGATGATTGATTTTCTTCTGGAAATTGGATTTGAGGAATTCCCGCCTGCATTCTTGAGTAAAGCCGCCAATGAGTTATCTGACAAGGTCGTTGGTCTTCTCAACCGAGAGAGGATATTCCATCGTTCAGTGCGTACGATTTACACGCCACGACGCATCGGGGTTCTTGTTCTTGGTCTGACAAGAAGGCAAAAACCTAAGGTCGTGGAAATCCAGGGGCCACCCAAGAGACTCGCGTTTGATGAACGGAGTCAGCCAACGCAAATGCTCAAAGGATTCATGAAAGCCAATGATTTGAAGCGTTCCCAGATAGCTGTTAGAAAGGTCAAAAAAGGTGAATATGTCTGTGGAAAGAAAGAGGTTATAGGTGCAAACAGTGAAGATATTCTCTTTGAAGAAATACCGAAAATCCTTAAGACACTGGAGTTCCCCAGAACAATGATCTGGACTAAAGGGGGAGCGAAATTCCCCAGACCAATCCGGTGGATCGTTGCGCTACTCGACCGCCGACCCCTTAAATTTACGTTTGCTGGGGTACGCGCAGACCGCCATTCAATTGGTAATCAACACTTTTCTTTTAAATCAATACGTCTAGAAAAACCGCGGGAATACATAAATCTCCTGAGACACGGTGGCGTTGTTGTCGATCCAAATGAGCGCCGGAAGCTCATTGTTAAACGCATTAAGAAGGCAGTTGAAAAAACTGAAGGTAAACCTTTTTACACCAATGAAATGATCGAAGAAATAAACTGCACAACTGAATATCCTGAAGCAGTAGTCGCAGGCTTTGATGAGCAGTACCTCGATCTTCCAGAGGAAGTGTTGTCGACGGTGCTTAAAAATCAGGGTAATTTGATTTGGTTAAAGCCAACACACCGGTTTGTCTGTGTTTTCAGCGCTAAGAAAAAAGCTTTACAAAATGTTAGGAAGGGCTATACGCTTGTTGTTGGCTCAAAACTGTACGATGCTCTCTTCTATTACAAAAATGACTCGAAACAGGGATTGGCACGTATGGAAGCACAAACCAAGCGCATGATGTGGCTGAAGGGTTTGGGCAGCCTTTACGATAAAGCGATTCGCCTCAGCGATTTTGCAGATTTTTTCAAGGGACTCCCTGAACTCAATCTAGATATATTGAAACGTGCAGCACGATTATGCAAGGTCGACCTGCTGTCTGAAATGATACGGGAAAATGATTTTACTTCTTTGCAGGGTATTATGGGCGGACATTATGCCAAAGCAAGTGGTGAAGACACGGCAGTTGTGTCTGCGATAAAGGAGCACTATTTACCTAAGTTTGCCGGTGACAAGATGCCCAGTACAAAAGAGGGTGTTGTCCTGTCGATAATTGACAAGATCGATAATATTGTCGGTGCATTTTTAAGTGGCAATCGTCCAAGCGGCTCATATGATCCCTTAGCAGTGCGCAGGAATGGTTATGCAGTGGTGAATTTAATAAACACTAATTCGTTCGACATAACATTGTTCAATGCAGTTAAGGCACTTTTAAAACTCTATAAAAAGGATATTGAAAATAAGATTTTGTTTGAGTTTTTTACTGAGCGATGCAACCGTTATCTCCAGGACAAGAAGTACCGATACGATGAGATCAATGCCGTATTTGCACGCTGGAAAGGCGATATTGTTGATGCATGTATGAGGTGCGCAGCACTGAAAACAATGAGGGGTAAAGCAGAGTTTACTAAGCTTGTCATCGGTCAGAAAAGGGTTAGGAACATAGTGAAAAACGTGAAGGGACTGGGTAAGGTAAGTACTGAATTATTCAAGCGGAGTGCAGAGAGGAAGTTGTATAAGAAAGGCATGGAGACCGACGAACAATTGAACGCTCTATTTGAATCACGTGATTATCAACAGATACTTGATCTTCTTCTGGCTATGCGGCCAGACATTGATAAGTTTTTTGATGATGTGCTGGTAATGTGTGAGGATGAAAAACTAAAGAAGAATAGACTAGCCCTTGTCAGCTTGATTAATAGAATATTCCTGCGATTTGGCGATCTTTCAAAGATCGTAATCGAGGGCGAGAAGAATTAGGAGATAATATCAAAGAGATTTTTCTGAAACAGGTGCAAAAAGACAAAGCAGGTCAAGAAATCGAAGCATTCGGCTGGATTGACCGGATCAGGAATCTTGGTGGTTTGGTCTTTGTGGATTTAAGAGACCGGACCGCGACGCTCCAGATTGTTATTGATCCCAAAGATATACCTGCGGCAAAAGAACTAGGGCTCCAGGATTGCATACTGGCATTGGGAAAAGTGCGGGAAAGACCTGGCGCACAGAAGAATCCCAAGATGACAACCGGTAATGTTGAATTAGAGGTCAGCAAGATTGAAGTGCTCGGTAAATCAAAGGTGCCGCCTTTTGTGGTGGAAAGTGATGTCAAAGCCAATGAAGACCTGAGATTGCGCTATCGCTATCTTGATTTGCGCCGAGAGCCAATGCAACAAGCTATAATATTCCGGCACCAGATCATTACCGCAATGAGGGAGTACTTGAATAAGAATGATTTTATCGAGATCGAAACGCCGATATTAACCCGGTCCATGCCCGAAGGAGCGCGCGATTATCTTGTGCCATCGAGGTTGTATAAGGGTAAGTTTTATGCGCTTGCCCAGTCACCGCAGATGTACAAGCAGCTTCTTATGGTTGCGGGTTTTGAACGCTACTACCAAATTGCCCGGTGCATGCGCGACGAGGACCCAAGACATGACCGGCAACCTGAGCACACGCAGATTGATATGGAGATGTCGTTTGTCGATGAAGAGGATGTAGTAACAATTGCTGAAGGTATGTTTGCTCACATATTAAAGACGGTCTCAAACCAGGAATTGAATACGCCTTTTCTTAGGTTAACCTATAAGCAGGTAATAGAAAGATATGGTACTGATAAACCAGATCTGCGTTTTGAAATGGAGATAATAGATGTGAAGGAGATTTTCAAAGAGAAAAACTTCCCACCCTTTAAGGATAAACAAGAGATAAGGGGATTGGTTATAAAAGATGGTGGTGCGATTTCAAGAAAGGAATTTGATACATTGAATGAACAGGCAAAAGAGTTGGGTCTTGCTGGAATTTTCTGGTGCAAAAGAGATGAGAAATTCAGCGGCAGCATTGCTAAACTTATGGATGAAGATATCGCTGCTGAATTAAAATTAGAAAAGGGTGATTTATTAGTCATATCAGCAGGTGATGACAAGGTTTTTTCATTCCTGGGTTCCTTGAGGAATGACATCGCTACAAAACTAAAATTACATAAACAAGGCTTTGAATTTTTATGGGTATATGATTTTCCATTATTTGAACTTGATAAAGAGACAGAAACATATGCTCCCTGTCATCACATTTTTTCCCAGCCAAAACAAGAGGATATTAAATACCTGGACACTGACCCTTTGAAGGTGCACGGCAGGCTCTATGATTTGGTCTGTAATGGCAACGAACTTGCTTCAGGCAGTATAAGGAATCATAATCGCCAGATTCAGGAGAAACTATTTGGTATTGTTAAGATGGACCCGACAAAATATACGATGTTGCTCGATGCACTTGAATACGGCGCACCGCCCCACGGTGGTATCGCACCAGGTATTGACCGTATTGTAATGGTTTTAGCAGGTTTGAAATCGATCAGGGAAGTAATCGCTTTTCCCAAAACTACAACAGCTCAGGGCTTGATGGAGAATATCCCTGATCAAGTAACCCCGCAGCAGTTGAAAGACCTGCATATAAAGACAGATTGAGATTGCCCAGTCGCTCCGCTCCTCGCAATGACTCGTTAGAGCGTAAGGGGTAGGGCGTAAGGCGCCAATTACTTAATAACCCAGGAAGCAAGTTCCAAAAGCCAAATCCTCCCGCTTTGCGGGATCCACGAT
>JAUWGT010000109.1 GCA_030606265.1 Candidatus Stahliibacteriota bacterium
ACTTTCCGTAAAGTCAGCACCTTCAATGCGTGATGTACCGGCTACCTCCCTTTTCAACTGAATTGCTTGCATGTGTTCTGCCCAGCTTCTCTGCAAAGGCATGTTGACCAAGGATAAAACAGCGGCTTTTGCATCAGTCAAGTGTCTGAATAATTCTTCATTGAGCGTATAAGAGATCCACTTATCGGGTTTGAGGTATTGTATTATCATAATCTATTATATTTACTTTAATTTCTTTGTCAAGTATGTATTAATTTCTGTAATCTCTTTAAATTACATGGGTTATTGTATATTTTGCCATTTTCGTTTCTGCTTCATTTCTAATTCATTTTCATCCTATTGTCATAGAAAATAAAATATACAGGGATTCTTGTATATTTGAAAACTAATAATAGCTATAACGCCTGAGCTCACCTATCGAAAAGCGCAGCGGAATAGCAATCAGCTGCAGCGCCTTGTTATGCTCAATATCTATTTTCAACTACCTATAAACACCGTCTTCTTTGTTGGTCTAGGTGCTTTTACTACCATGAACCGTAATGGACTACCGCTTTCATTATACCAGCAATGTACGATGTCCATCGGACTTTCTATTAGTGTATCTTTTGTGACTTCCGTCTTCTCATCACCAATTTCCACTACCCCGATCCCCTCGAGCACATAAAATACCACATCAACAGGAGTAATGTGGCGCTTCAATGATTGCCCAGGCTCCAATGTAATAACTGTAACCATAGCTTCTTCTTTATTGTAAAGATTCCGGGCATCAACACCATGAGCATTAACCATGATTTCGACCTCAGACAGTTTTTTAGTAATCATCGTTATCTTCCTTTCTTTTCCTATCCTAACCTAAGTTTATCTGCACTAACTAAATAGGCCTCACTTCGTTTTGTCTTACATGATAAGCATATCCTTTTTTTAAAGGCTGTCACTCCTTCTTTGTTGTGATAGCGGTGATGCCCTTGAAGATCAGCGAAACTGGCAATGAAGGCAACGCAGAATCGGAAAGCTTCAGGGTTACGCCAAGACGCAACAGCCCTTCAACCAACATGTAGCAACCGATAAAACCGAGCAGAAAGGCATTCTTTGATGATAAAATATGAACCCCGGAGCGAAACAGAACTTCGCGAAGAAACTGCCAGCCACAAAATGCCTCAACGAATGACGAGACGATGCCCATGAAACGCGAGTGCCACCAACCGAACCGGTCTTCAAGTTCTCTTTGAGCCCCCGCGGGCAGAGCACCAACTATGAGCACGACCCACAACAGAATTCCAATGATTATCTGCATAGCCAGCGGATTCCTGAAGATCCGTCTAACATGAGCTTATCTGTACTAATAGAATAACAATCAGCGCATGGATTAATCATATAGATTTCCTCTATTCTTATATGATAAGTATACACTTTTCTTAAGGGCGGTCAACGAAAGGGGAATAGCGATCAGGGGAAACGCATTGTTAGTTGTTCTGCCTCTCAAGGCGATATTCAACTAATTTACTTAGGTTTCACATACCAGTGTTTTTGCCCGTCGAGAAAGCCACTAATTCCGCTTCTTTTGATTCTTCGTAGGTTCTTGATGTGGGCCACACCATGATTTGCTTTTAAATCATTTAGTTTTTCACAGGTCTCAAATTCATCACAAAGCCAGCATCCTTCAATTTCCCTTTTCTGACAGCACTTTCTGATTTTGCAGTATGGATTGCCACCGCCGCCTCTACAAGCGTGGTTACAACGGAGTTTCACCATGCCGCCAAGAACCCCATAGCATTGTTTGTAGTCTTTGAACATGCTGAAGAAAGATAATCCCGAAAGCACCTCCGCTGTTTTGTCAAATCTGACGCTTCGTAGTTCCTTTCTCAAATCCCGTGCCAAATCAGCAATCTTGCCAGTGTAATTAGGGCATTCACCACAATACAAACCGCAGAATGCAATCAATTCTGTTTTATTTATCATCTACTAAATCCTCCATTTTCATACGTCTAACCTAAATCTATCTGTACTAACCAAATAGGCATCACTTCGTTTTGTCTTACATGATAAGCATATACTTTTTTTAAAGACTGTCAACGAAAAGGAAATAGCCTAAAATTCAATAGATCAATGTAGTTCTGCCCTTTTGTAAAAGAGCACGATGAATCGTGCAACTACATTAATTCGCTGCGTGGGATGAATCGGGCGACTACATTAGTTCGCTGCGTGGGGTGAATCGTGCGACTACATTAGTTCGCTGCGTGGGGTGAATCGTGCAACTACATTAGTTCGCTGCGTGGGATGAATCGTGCAACTACATTAATTCGCTGCGTGGGATGAATCGTGCGACTACATTAGTTCGCTGCGTGGGATGAATCGTACAACTACATTACTTCGCTGCGTGGGATGAATCGTACAACTACATTAATTCGCTGCGTGGGATGAATCGTACAACTACATTAGTTCACTACGTGGGATGAATCGGGCGACTACAAAAAGATGCGAGCGGGATTGAGTAAGAATACCTGAGGTCTCTTAATAAGTCATTGCGAGAAGTCCGCATCAGACAGACGACGAAACAATCTCAGGAGATTGCCACGCCCCTCGGCACGCTCGGGGCTCGCAATGACATAACAGAACACTTTTTCAAAAATCTCAACCTAATACGTTGACAAGGAGGTGATTTTAGAATACAATCCCCTCGTGACAATGATAGTAACGAATATAAAACCATGAAATCATGTCTTCGGTGCATTATATTTTTCACCATCCTATGCTTCTTTTGTATTCACTGTACAAACAAAGAATTCAACTACAGTAAATTCATTGTCGGCTCGACTTGCGAGGTCAAGTTCTATACTGGAAACGATAGTATCGCCAACGCAATTCTCTCGGAAGTCGATGCTGAACTCATCAGGATAGATTCACTGCTGAATCGTTTTTCTGAAGTAAGTTTGGTGAGTGAACTGAACCGAACATCCCGGGTCAAAGCGCCTGAAGACATTATTCAGCTTTTTTGGTTGAGTGATTCAGTCTCGCGAATTACTGATGGCCTATTTGACATATCAATTGCGCCGCTGCTCGAGCTCTGGGGATTTTATGAACACGAATTCAAGAATCCGGATACCGTAAAGATCACTTTGGTGAAGAAGTTGATCGATTACAGAAAAATTAAGATTGAAAATGATTCGATAATAATACGTGAGGGCATGAAAATCGATCTCGGTGCTATTGCCCAGGGTTATGCGGCTGACCGCGTGGCAATGATCTTGAAAGAACACAATATTAAATCAGCGCTCATAAATATCGGCGGAGAAATCGTTGGCATTGGGCAATCGCCTAAAAAAAGACCTTGGCGCATTGGCATACGAGACCCTCGAGCTGAGGGCATAATAGAGGGGGTTGAGGTAGAAAATGCTGCTCTTTCAACCTCAGGCGATTATGAAAAATATTTCATAATCGAGGACCAGAGATATCCCCATATTATTAATCCAAAAACTGGTTTTCCAGCACTGAATTTTGTCTCGGTTACAATCTTTGCAGATAATGCTGCCTACGCTGATGCTATGGCAACTGCCGTGGCTATTATGGGTTCTGATAAAGGCGTGAAATTTCTTGATTCTCTGGGAATTCGCGGTATAATATATTATGAGGAAAATGGTCAATTACAAAGGGTGGAAAACAATAAAAAGAAAAATATTGAATAGGTTTCCCCGAAATCTGAGATTGCCACGCTTCCTGTGGTCGCTCGCAATGACTCATTTCATCTTCTGTCATTGCGAGGAGTCCGCCACACTTTTTGGCGGACGACGAAGCAATCTCTATATACGAATTGTGAAACCATGAAAGTCGAAGCGAAATACTATACTACGCATCAGAACTATATTGAATGTCAATTGTGCCCTCATTTCTGCAAAATAAAACCCGGGCACCAGGGACTCTGCCGGAGTCGTAAGCATGAAGACAATAAACTCTGGGCCATAGACTATGGAAAATCAACATCCATTGCCCTGGATCCTATTGAAAAAAAGCCCCTTTATCATTTTTATCCCGGGTCTAAAACGCTGTCAATCGCGCCAAATAGTTGCAATATGCGCTGTCCGTTTTGCCAGAATTGGGAAATATCTCAAAATGAAGTTCGCACTGAATTCCTTTCACCAGAGACCTTATTGAAAATGTTCAAGGAGCATCCCTGTATTGGCGTTTCGTACACTTATACAGAACCATTAATGTGGTTCGAATATTTGCTCGATGCCGGCGCAATGATTCATCAAGCAGGCGGCAAGAATATACTGGTAACTAACGGATTGATAAATGAAGATCCGTTATCAGAAATTCTACCGTTGATCGATGCCATGAATATCGATCTGAAAACAATGAATAGTGAAATCTACGAAAAAACCTTGGGTGGTGATCTGAACGCCGTAATGAAAACTATTGAAACAGCACATAAACATTGCCATATCGAGATAACTAACCTCCTTGTAACCGGATTAAATGACCGGAAACGCGACATTAATCGACTCATTGACTATGTATCTTCAATCGATAAGAACATCCCCATCCATTTTTCAAGGTATTACCCAAATTACCACTATGATAAACCTCCAACACCTGAAAAGAGGTTAGAATATGCCTATGCTCAGGCAAAAGAAAAAATGAATTACGTTTACTTGGGTAATATCTTAACGGACGAAGGCTCGAATACCAATTGCCCGAAATGCAACAATCTGCTTATTGAAAGAGTCGCTTTCCAGGCAATGATAATAGGACTTAAAGGTAACAAATGCAAAAACTGTGGCGAGAAAATAAACATTATTACCCAATGAAAATCCAGGCTCCAAGCCCCAAATTCCAAATCCACATTTCATGTGCGCCATGGTTTGGTTCTTGGTTCTTGGTTCTTGGAACTTCCCAAAGGAGGTAATATGGCAAGACGAAAAACCGGAAACATACTTCTTGGAGTGACCATTGGTGGAGTGATCGGCTCTGCATTATCTTATCTTTTATCCGGAGCCTTCCCAAAGGGACCGGTAAAAAATTTTTTCTTCAGTGCTCTCAAGGTTGGTTTTGATACGGTGAAGGTAAACCTTGGTTTCTTCAGTTTTTCACTTGGCCTGAGTATTAACATTACGCTTTTGACAATAATCTTCATCTTTTTGACTATTTATTTATTGCATAAGTTGTAAGAAACAAAAGGCAGGGGTCCATGTACTTATTGGGTGAGCGCATAAAGAAAAAAACGACGATCACTATCAAAAACCCTTATAATAATGTTGTCGTTGGCACGCTAGGCCAAAGCAATGAAGAAGATATCACAAAGGCTATACGGGCAGCCCAAACTGGCTTTGAAATTCTAAGGAATATGACGGCCGGGGAAAGAGCAGAAATCCTTGAACAAAGTGCTTCCATTATCAAAAAAAGAAAAGAGGATTTCGCACAAATTATCTCAAGGGAATCTGGCAAGACAATTCATGAAGCACGCGGTGAAGTTGACCGAGCAGCTAACACAATGAAACTCTCGGCCCAAGCAGCCCTTACACTCACTGGTAAAACCGTGCGCTTTGATCTCAGCGGTCCGTCAAAAAAATTTGGTTTCTATCAAAGGGTTCCACTGGGCCTGGTTCTTGCGATTACGCCCTTCAATTTTCCGTTAAATCTATCTTGCCACAAAATCGGTCCAGCTATTGCTGCTGGTAATTCGGTTATCCACAAACCAGCTACGAAAACCCCGCTTTCTGCTATCATGTTAGCCGAAGCCTTAATTGCAGCAGGGCTACCAAAACAAGGCATTTCTGTGCTTGTTGGCCCAGGACACACAATCGGCATGGGTTTAGTGCGCCGTCCTGAAATAAGAAAAATCAGTTTCACTGGATCGCTCGAAGTTGGACAACTTATCACTGAAAAATGCGGCATGAAGCATATTACAATGGAGCTGGGATCTAACTCTGCAGTAGTTATCTTCAAAGACGCACCGTTTGATTTCGTTGCCAAGAAAATCCGAAAAGGCGGCTATAGTTTAGCTGGGCAAGTATGTATTTCGATTCAAAGAGTCTATATTGAAGAAACTGTGGCTGATGAATTCATGCGCGAGCTGTCACTTGAAGTCGGGAAAATCAAGTATGGCAACCCTTTACTTGAAGACACGGAAATGGGACCGATGATTGATGAAGCGGCAATTCAAAAAGCTGAGAAGTTCTGTGAAGATGCTCTTGCACATAAGGGCATTCTAATACTGGGCGGACGCCGCGATAATACTGTTTTTCTTCCAACTATCTTCTTGAATGTATCTGAAGCGGCCTTGATCATTAAAGAAGAGGCTTTCGCGCCCATCATCGCGGTGAATACCTTTAAAACCGTAGATGAAGTCATTACCAAAGTCAATGATACAAAGTACGGGTTGCAGGCAGGTATATTTACCACGGATATTACCAAAGCCCTGAAGTGTGCCCAAGGCATTGATGCTGGTGGCGTACTTATAAACGAGTCTCCCGCCTTTCGTGTAGATAATATGCCCTACGGTGGAACAAAGGGTAGTGGTTTAGGTAGAGAAGGTCCTGAGTTCGCAATTAAAGAAATGACTGAGGAAAAGTTGATTGTCTTCGATCAGCTTTCCTGATCTGTTTTTTCTGATTTCCCTTTTTGAAGCGAGTCTAATTCTTCTTCAAGTTCATTCACTCGCTGTGCCAGTTTCTCTTTTTCCATTTCCTTTTCTTTATACCATATGCGATTGAGCATACCAACGGAAATAACGAAGAGAATTATGGCCCAGATCCAGGGTGCAAAAAAACCGAAGAGATTGAAAGCATAGAAAAGGAAAAAAATGATCCCAAGACCGAAAACAACAAACGCCCAAATAATCATAGTTCACACCTCCACGTATAAAATAAGTATATAAATTATTATTCTTTTGTCAACCCCGTTAGATAATACATGGTCTAAGAACGTAAGCATATATGAAGTTCGTTATCTAATCTGGGTCAACCCCGTGCTTTAAGAATGTCATTGCGAGACCGCCGCAGGTGGTCGTGGCAATCTTCAGTATATTCGTATTGTCAGAGATTGCTCCGCCCCGACTAACGTCAAGACTCGCAATGACCAGGAAGAAGAAGAATCACAAGGTCATTTCCTGAATTTAATCAGAATAATATCTCCATCCTTTACAATATACTCCTTGCCTTCTATCTTGGTCAAACCAGCTTGTTGAGCCGGAGCAAAACCAGCAGCAGTAACAAAATCTTTCCATTCCAATACTTCAGCTCTTATAAACCCATCTTTCATATCTGAATGAATCAACCCGGCAGCATCTAATACGTGGGTACCTTTTATTATCGGCCAGGCACGCGTTTCATCACCCTTTATCGTGTAGAATATAATAATCGACAGCATTTCCATGCAGAACCTCAAAAGACCAGTTATCCCTGCTGGATCTAAATCGGCGTCCTTCCTCAGAGTTTGCTTCTCCTCTTCTGTGAAATCATTTATGTCTTCCTCTAATTGCACAGATAGTCTGTAGCTATCAATCTTTTTGATGTCTGTTTGAAATCGACCGTCTTCATCTAAGTTCAATATTACTAATTCCTTTTTTGTTGAAAGCAAAGGCAAATCACGGATAGTTGTATCTGGCACCTGTCCTTTATTTAATGCCTCCTTTATTGTAAGCAGCTTTTTCAATTCCTCTTTGCATTCCGCTTTCTTCTTGATTTTATCGATCCTGCGTTCCACAACCCCTAAATCTGACAAGTAGAGCTCAGCGCGTACGATTTCATAATCACGTTTCGGCAGAATCTGACTATCTGTATGGGGGATGTCAGGATCAGCAAAGCATCTAATGATGTGGATCGTGAGATCAACATCCCGAATATGGGCAAGGAACTTATTGCCCAACCCGTCCCCTTGTGAAGCACCTTTTATCAACCCGGCGATGTCAACAAATTCTAAAGTAGCAAATTTCACCTTGGGAGCCTGGGTTATTTCTATTATCTGCTCTAATCTTGCGTCAGGGATCGTCACCATACCGATGTTTCTATCAATGGTAGTAAAGGGGAATTTCGCTACCTGCACGTGGCCGTGCGTCAAGAAATTAAACAGACTCGACTTTCCAACATTGGGCAGACCGATTATACC
>JAUWGT010000051.1 GCA_030606265.1 Candidatus Stahliibacteriota bacterium
ATATTCCAGACTATCGCATTCGATGATTCTTGATGCGGAGGTTTACCGCCTTCTCCCCTGCCATCCAAACTCGTAACCCTCTTACCTTCAAGATTGTAAATATCAACCGTGATATCTGCATTGACATTTACATAGAAGTGGAAGTTAATAGTATTACCTCGAGCTGGATTAGGCCACGCATAAACCATTTCTTGAGGTAAAAATTCCCCATGTGGTGTGATACTGAAATTGGTTTCAGAAAACCCATTGTTCAGCCAAACATCATAGCCGGCAACTTTGATACGGCATACACCTGAGGCAAAACCAACCGTACCTAACCAATCACCATAACCTATGGTATCAGGTAATAGATCAAGAATATGAAGTGCGCTTGCTGCAGTCCAGACTGAACAAACGACTACCGAGTCAGAATTTAATACCTCATTTGGCAATGCACTAATATAAACCGAATCACCTATATATGCTGGGGATGGATCAACGATAATGTCAAAAATCGGTCCGATCGTATCATCACCACCGATAACAAAGAAAACTGAATCAACTTCACCCCAGTTACCTGAAGCATCAACACCATGAAGATAGACCATATGGCTACCAGGAACCATCGTATCAGTATGGATCGTATCAAAAACATCGACGACAGGTAAACCAAAACTATCTACCGGTAATGCCGCATAGCCAGAACCATTACTGCCAATACTATCAATAAAGTATTCAGCATTCGACACTTCTTGATTATCGGTTAGAGTACCGGTCAATACCACAAATTCAGCCGGCTGAACAGTATCGGGCGTAACATCGATCGCAGTTACTGTGGGTGACAAAGTATCGGGCGCTGCTCCAGTTATGAACCACCACCAATATGAACTGATCATGGGATTGCCAGCTAAGTCCTGGATACCTGAAGCGATATAAACATCAACTGATTCATAGGGTGCAAAGTCATCGTATGGATTTATACTCAATGTACTATCTGTGGAATTATAGGACATCCAAAAATCATAATTGCCCCCAATATGACCATCGATCAGAATTTTGTCACTCGTAACGGTCGTTGGATCAACCCGCTCCGTAAATGTCACGAATATCCAAGTATTTAGTACTACGTCAGTCTCTCCGCTATCCGGCGACGTGGAAGCTATCCAGGGAGGGATTGTGTCAATTGCTTCAGAAACATACACGGTAATAGAATCAAAGAATCCCCAGTTGCCCTGCACATCACGTCCGTGCACATAGAACTCGTGTGATTCTCCTGCCTGCCATCCTGTGACTGGTACAGTATCATAGACGTCCTCCAGGATTTCATCAAAGACGCCATCAATAGGCATCAATGCAAAGCCTGTACCATTTGTACCTATCGAATCAAGAAATACCTCTGCCCCGGTTATTACTGACAAACCTGTTAGACTATCTGACACAGTAGCATATACCACTACTTCAGTAATCCCTTCAGGTGGATTTGGAGGAGAAACTTCGACATACGATGTCGCTGGACCCCTTGCATCATATACCACAATCGTTTGAACCCCACTGTGTCCTTGGGTCCTATCTTCTACTTCGTTGAAATCAAAATCATTGTCATAAGCGAAAATCTCATAAACAAAATTCACATTATTCGCTTGCTGTTGTATTTCAATATCTATCCTAAAGGTATCACCGGACAATAAAGACATTTGTACTTCATAAGAATCAATGATCAGTTCGCCATCATCATCCCACAATAAATAAACACCTTGTCCATTAGACCCAGTCGTGTCATCATATACGCCGGATGGATCGACTATTGAGCAGTAGATATAAAATCCACATGTATCCGGGATTGAATCCGGATAAAAATCAAAGAAAATAGGCCCGAGTGTATCATCATCAGGTGTTACAACAATAAAGAGTGAATCAATATCTCCCCAATTAGCAGCATCATCTCGACCATGCAGATAGAACCAATGTACACCAAGAGAAAGTAAAGAAATATCCACCTGCTTTTGAACATCCTCGACGATTTCATCCCAGATGCTATCAGTTGGGATCATTGACTGGCCTGAACCATTAGGACCAATAGAATCCACAAAGATCTCCGCACCCCGGATCGGCGACATACCAGTGGTACTGTCTGAAATGACTGCTGAAATATTGCAATAGTACGCTCCCTCGGTTGTATCTGGATAAGCATTTGCCGTTTCTACGATCGGTCCAATCGTATCGACCGTACTACTGGTGACAAAAAAGAATGAATAAGGCTCTAACATGCCATTACCAGCAGTATCGGTCACTGCTTGAGAAACATCCACAGTAATCGTTTCATTAATAGCAAAAAGGGAATCCGGGTCTAGTTTCACTGAATAGTCCAAAATAGTATCATATGTCAGCACATACGTATAGGTTGGATTAATACTTCCACTTATGTGGAATTTACTTGTATCCAAAGAGATTGTATCCATAGGTTCACTGAACGTAATAAAGATATTCCGGTTAAGTGTAACACCAGTTTCACCACTATCAGGTGAGGTCGCGACAACAAAAGGTGGAATTGTATCATCAGCTGCTGTGACATAAACAAGAACAGAATCAAACGTACCCCAGTTACCTGAGACATCGAGTCCATGGATGAACAACCACCTTGGTGTACCGTATTGCCATGAAGAAATATCCAGTGTATCGATTATATCTTCGACAATTTCATCAAACGCCCCATCAGTCGCCTGCATCATGATTCCAGTACTATCAGAACCAGGAACATCAATAAAATATTCTGCAGTATATATGACTGAATTGCCAAATAGAGAATCAGAAATGATCCCAGTCAAAGAAAGCTCAGTTGCCCCAGCAGTTGGATTGGGAGATGCAAGAGCATTTGAACAACCTGGTCCTCTAACATCAAGAATAACGACATACTGTACCCCACTTGAATCTTGTGTTCGGTCATCAGGATGTTGAGTGTCAAAATCATCATCATAAGCGTAGATTCCATATACGAAATTAACTCCTGCTTCTTGGGTTGGGATCAAGGAATCTGTTTGATAATAAGAACCTGATGAATTAAACATCGTTGCTTCATTAGCATCAATAACCAGCTCGCCATCATTATCCCAGAGAAGATATACCCCTTGACCTTGCGACCCGGTTGAATCATCAAAGACGCCTGAAGGGTCAGTGATCTGGCATTCAATGTAGAAACCAGAAGTATCCGGCCACTGGGTTGGGTCAAAACTGGAGAATGTTGGACCAAGTGTATCGTCATCAGACACCACAATGACTACTACTGAATCAAAATCCCCCCAGTTTCCCGGCGCGTCAAGACCGTGGATATATATCAAATGAGTATCATTGACTGTCCAGTTCAAGGGCTGAGTATTAAGAGATGCTATCACATCTTCACTTATTTCATCCCAGAACGAATCAACCGGTGCCATACTATAACCCGTTCCATTAGAATCAGGTGCATCGATGAAAAACTCAGCGGCATTGATATTATTATCGCCCTGTCCTGCATCTGTAACAAACGCAGTCATTGTTACATTAGCTATGGGTTCAGTAGGGTTTGGAGACGCATTAACCGATGATGTAATAGGACCAAGTGTATCAAACGATGCGCCGATTGAAAAGGACCATACTTCATTGCTGGCCATCATGTTCCCTGCCAGATCTGCAACATCGCTATGTACCGTTACTGTAACTGTCTCGCTAAAAGCGAAATTTACATCAGGATCTAGGTAGACACTTGAATCTACAACCGTATATGATACTGTAAAAAAGGTATCAAGGCTGCCACTTTGTGACCCCTGGATCGAAAAGTTCGTAATGATCATTGTGGTTGAATCCATGAGTTCGGAAAACCTGGCAGTGATATTCGTATTAGGCGTAATCCCGGTATCGCCATCTGCCGGTACGGTCGCAAAAATAAAAGGACTCGTTGTATCGACATAAGTGCTGCATTCAGGGATGCCAATAAACACCTCAATATTACCGGCATTATCACGGGCACCAGCCTCAAAATAGTAAACGTGATCATCAGTACCTGAATATACAGATGAAAACCCTGAGTAATTGGTCAGCCAAGGTGTCCATGGACCACTACCATCTTTAACCTGGATATCATAGTTCCCGGAGAGCCCAGAACCGCCCGTATCTGAACCTGTTGTCCAGCTCACTGTAAAATTCTCGTTTGCACTATATAGAGGTGAAGAAGCTTCGCTTTCTGAAGGCTCAGTACCATCATAGCGCAGTTCTACTTGTGCATAATTATTAAAATCAAGATTACCTGCATTATCTTCAAGCCATACATAAAGCATTTGTCCTGCTTCCGAAGTAGCCGCGGCTGAATCAGGCGGTGCCCCGCTCATCGTGCCGGTAGTGTCAAAATTGCTTACTGGTGCGGTATCGAGCTTATACAATGCTCGCTTAATGCCACTGGTGTCAGGAGGATTGGTCCAGTCTATCTCAAAAACACTGTAATTAGTCCAGGGAGAGGGATTTGCACCATTTGCTACAAGATTCTGAGGAGGTCCTGGTGGTGTATCGTCACCATAATTCAATAAAATAGATACACTGTCTGCATTATAGCACGCCACAGCAATATCTATTGACCCGTCATTATTAAAATCACCAGAACAAAGTCGGACTACGCTATCTCCACCATAGAAGTTAGCTAAAGTTGAAAAACCAGCATTCCCATCATTGAAAAGTACTGATATTGAATCATCCCCAGCATTACTCACAAGCATGTCAATATCAGCATCGACATCAATATCTGCACATACAAGATGTGCCGGTGCAAGAGAAGCAGGAAAATCACCTACTGGTGTGAAAAGAGTATCGCCGTCACCTAATAAAACAGTAGCAGTATGCGCATTCTGATTCGCTGAACAAAGATCAAGATACAGATCATTCGAATCAAGCACGGCGGCGAATATGCTATTGGGTCTGCTTCCGGTTGCGAACTGACCGCCTGTTACAAAAAGACCGTCACCAGAATTATAATACACTCTCGCTTTGTTTGAATTTCTAACACCTGAGGCCAAATCGATATCACCATCCGCATCAAAATCACCAGCAGTCAAACCAGCCGGACCATTACCTGCAGGATAATCAATGGCGGTTAGAAATGTACCATCGCCATTCCCTAAAAGCACGGATATTGTATTGCCTGAACGATTCACAGTTGAAATATCTAAAAACCCATCCTGATTAAAATCTGAAACAACAATTGCTGTGGGATAACTTCCAGTTGCAAATTGACCAGCAGGGCTTAGACCTCCTGCTCCATCATTAATAAAACTGTAGATACTATCTGCTCCAGCACATGTTACAATACAATCATTGTCACCATCTTGATCAATGTCACCGCAAGCAATTGCATATGGTTCAGGTCCGGTAGCATAATGAACAGGATTCGCGAAAGTGCCGTCACCATTGCCAAAGAGCACTGAGATATCTCCTGAAAGATGGTTCGCCACGACGAGGTCGAGGTTATTATCTGTATCCATATATGCGACACAAATACCGAGTGGTCCATTATTTGCCGATGAAATCAATGGTGCTTGAAACATACCAATACCATTTGTAGCAGTTGCTGTAAAACTCCAGGTATATCCTTGTATAGGTATCCCGGTTGAATCCATGATGCCGCTAGTCAGAATTACTAATACTAATTCACCGGTTATAAAATCACTGTTTGGATTAAGGGTTGCTCTATTTGTTGCACTGGTATAGTTTATATTACCAAGGTGTAAACCACTCATATTACCAATAGCAAGGAAAGTTGTGTCATTGATGCTTGCAGAATCCATCTCAACATCAAAAGTCACCTGAATATTAGTATTGAGCGAAACATCAATCTCATTTTGCAGAGGGTTAACCGATATAACCTGAGCCTGTCCGAACAAAAATAGAGCATATACTAAGAACAACAACAATCTCTTCACACCTTCTCCTTTGTGCTGAAATCCATTAGCCTACCATTTATAACCATCTTAATTTCTTACTAAAGTTATTATAATACAAATAAAAAAAATGTCAATATTGTATTTTCTTAGTATATAGAGTATATAAAATGTATTCTTATTTCCATATATCCTTTGATTTCTTCATATTGACATGAGTAAAAACATTCCTATAATAGAAAAAAGGAGAAAATATGCTGCGTACAAATGAAAAGAAATTAGTCATTATGTCAGTTCAAGGAAAAGTGGTAAATCCGGGCGGGCGCAGAAGTCATAGTGTTGATTCTGCCGGCAAACCATTTCATCTACCTGGCACTGGTGGTATCGTATACAATATCAAAGTTGGTGATCCTGCATTTGGCTGGGAAGCCGATCATATCGAGCCCTGCGCTTCAACGATCCTCGATGAGAAAAAAAGATATGATGGTGCTAATACCGGCTATGTCTTTTATGCTTGTGTGGGCAATGAAGCGATAATCAAAACCGGTGATGCAAAGGGGAAAAAAGGTACGGTTACCGGACATCACGGCGGTGCCGAGCATGTCATGATCGACTTTCCCGACTCAGTCCTTGAAAAAATGACCCTTGATGATAAAATCCTTATAAAAGGACATGGCCAGGGTTTGAAACTGCTCAATTACCCTGATATTGCGATCTATAATCTCGACCCTAAAGTACTTAAGAAAATGGGTATTAAGGTAAAAAATAAAAAACTCCAGGTACCGGTTACTGCAAAAATCCCGGCCGCATTAATGGGGTCAGGTACGGGTAGCCTGATGATGACGGGCGGCGACTATGATATAATGACAACCGATAAACAGTTTATTAAAAAACACGGCATCGACAAGCTGCGTTTTGGAGATTTTGTAGCTCTGATGGACCACGATAATATCTACGGCCGGAGTTTTCGTAAGGGTGCTGTCACCATAGGCATTGTCATCCATGGAGATTGCCTTTATGCAGGACATGGGCCAGGCGTATCCACTTTACTATCTGCCAGCAAATCCATTATTGAACCGGTAATCAATCCTGGCGCCAATATCGCAAGAATCTTGAAGATCGGCAGGTTTCGTAAAAGATAGAGATAAAAAAGTATTCAAGACGACAATACAGCTCTTGTGACTAATCGCGCTTTCCTGACAGCAAAAAGAGAACTGCCTGGAAATAAACGAGTGAAGTACCTTAAGACAATCGAGTGTCGTTCAATACTGAACAAATCAGGCATCCCGGGTATTGACTTTGCTATAAACCCCTATGTCGGTTGCACTCATAAATGCCAGTACTGTTACGCTGTATTCATGAAACGATTCTCAGGCCATACTGAACCTTGGGGTGATTTTGTCGATGTAAAGGTTAATGCTCCTACAGTCCTTGAAAAACAACTCATCCGGCTGAAGCAAAGAAACCACATATCCATAGGCACGGTTTGCGACGGCTATCAACCTGCTGAAAAAAAATACACGATTACGAGAAAATGCCTGGGCAAGCTCATACCATACCGCCATTCAGTCTCAATATTAACAAAATCACCGCTTGTAACCAGGGATCTCGACCTTTTAAAGCAAATCAAAGATATTGAAGTAGGCTTTACTATTACTACGCTAGATCCAAAAGTAAGGCGAGTATTTGAACCGGGTACAGCACCACCAGACCAGCGCTTCAAAGCGATTAAAATGCTCAGTCGGAACCGAATCCGCACCTGGGTATTTGTAGCACCAGTACTCCCCTATTTTACTGATTCTGTATACATGATCACTCAAATCATCAAAAAAGCGCAGGATGCCGGCGCTCGCCATATTATGTTCGATACGCTCAATCCATATCCTAAGGTTTGGAAAAATGTAAAAAGATTGGTCAAAAAACACTTTCCCGAAGCCATTGAGCAATTCCGTGATTTTCAAGATGATTCAGATCACTATCAAAACCGTCTCAGACGCAAGATCACAGATATAGGTTTTAAGAATATGTTACCCTGTAAGTTCGCTTTTGGCTGTGGTTAATACACATTACTCTTCTTATACTCGAATTATTATTTTCTATGATTATCAAAGGAGTTTTATGAAAAAAATATTTTGGTCGGTTGTATTCTTAGGTTTTTTATCCTACCCTCTGCTTGCTCAATATGCATCTGAGTGGACAAGCGGCAATCTTGGACAATATGGTTGGGGTGGTTCATTTGGTTATGATATTGACAGTGATGGACTCGTGGAATTTGAAGTAAGAACAGCTGGCGAATTCAGGTTTTATAATGGGGATTACACAATTGAATGGGCAATCCCGTTCCCTGGATATGACTATGTCAATATCACCCACCCAAGAGATATTGATGGTAATGGAATACTCGTGCCACTTAATACAGATGCTGACGGCTCTGGTGAATTAATCGTAACAGGTTTCTATATCTCTGGTTCGACATACTATGGAAGGTTTCGTATCTATGATGCATCAAGTCATAGTCTTGAATATGAAAGTCCTTTAATCACTGGGTTCTATGGAAGTGCAACACAGGAGGATATTGATGGTGATGGTCAAGACGAAATTATCATTGTCCGCTTTGGCAGCACGACAAGCACATCATACGTCGATGTCTATACATATTCAGGCGGTGGAGTGAACGAACAGAATAAGAACTACGAAGTGTTATCTTCTATAATAACCTCGCCTAACCCAACCAACCACGAAGCAACAATCTCTTTCTCAGTAAGCAAACAGGAATCAGAACAACCCATAGATATTACTGTTTATGACGAAATCGGCAGACAGGTCAAATCATTATGGCAAAATGAAAAGTGCGTGCAGGGTGATTACAGATTAGTCTGGGATGGAACTGATAACAATGATGTTTCAGTACCTTCTGGCGCGTATTTCGTGCACATCAAAAAGGGAAAGGAATCCGAAAATAACCAGATTCAAATAATCAGATAACAACTTCTTGATGCTATGTCATCATTCGACAATTCGGCAATTGTCGAATTGCGCAATTGTATAATTATGTAATGAATAAATCGTGGAATTCGCTGTAGTCACCCAATTCACCCCGTTAGATACATGGTGGTTTTAATAGTGCGGAGTTTCGACGGAGACAGTTATCTAACGGGGTGAATCGGGTATTGTTTGATAAACCTGTCCTGAATGCAGTTGAAGGATCAAACCACTACATCTATTACTTGATCAGCACAACCTTTTCAGTTAGTGCTTCAGACTCATTTTCCAAGCGCACAAAATAGACCCCGACCGGCAGTCTAAAGCCTGAATTGTCTGTACCATCCCAATACAAAAGCGTAGAGCGTAGGGCGTCGAGCGTAAGGCGAGAAAAGTCTTTAACCATCCTCCCTGTGGCATCATAGATTTTCAATTCCATGCCCTTTGCCCTATACCCCACACAAAGATTGATCTTGGTTTGTTGTCTGAAAGGATTAGGGTCTATGGTCAAATTAACAGCCGCTTTGATATCACAGGTATTCGATTCTTCAAGTCCTCCAACAAAGATATAGCTTCCGTAAATATCCCAATCTGCATTCCTGTCTGTTTGCCAGAGCACCCAGACACAAACATCATTTCCAGTCATCACTGGTAAAATATCCTCAGAATCTGCCGTGTCAACTGGAACTAAAGTATCTCCGTACCAATAATCAAAGTATGTGTAGATATCATAATTGCCATTTCGATTAGTGCTGAAAGCAGTAACCGCAGGCATACTCTGTTCAATCAAAGCTAAAAAAAATAAAGGACTCGGTGTAATATCAGCTGAATCATTAGAAGTCATACGATAATGCACATTCAATGTATCATATGCAGTAGTATAAATATCATAATCACCACCGCGGTCCGACTGCCAAACAACCCATACACCATAGGTGTATGGTGGCCCTGCTGGTTCAGTAGTGCTCGCTATTTCAGGATTGTGATCATTGCCTGGATCTGTTGTAATAGGTTGCGGAGATTGCCAGGCACCGCCAAGATAATCACTGTAATAGATATCATCATCTCTTTGCCATGTTACAAAGGGATGATCATGTCGTCCATTTATCTTCGGATGAATATTGCTAACATTAGAATCACTGGTGATTGGAGACGGCGTTGCCCAAGTTGTACCATCATAATAAGTTGAATAGACATTTGTCGAGTCGGTAACTGATCGTTGCCAGACCAGCCAGACAGTATCGAAATCAACATAGACAGATGGTGCTTCATCATCAGCATCACTCGTCGTAAGTTGATGTGGTGACAACCATCCGCCTGACGTATCAGTTTGAGCCACGAAAATATCCCAGTAACCAGTGCTATTGTTCTGCCAAGCACACCAAAAACAATCTCGTGAAAAATCGTAGGCAACACTCGGACAACTATCCGTGGAAACATCAGTGGTTACTCTTAGTGTATCACCCCATGTTCCTCCGTAGCTGAACCGAGAAAAAATATCCCAGTTGCCACTGATATCTGTCTGCCAGACAAGACAGGTGTAAGGACAAAAAAACAACTGCTTACGACAGGACTGGGGACTAACATCATCTGCGCCGGTTATCCCAAGATTTTGCGGTGTTGACCACCACGCAAATGAGATTTTCATTAAAAAGACAATTACAAGGATTTTTCTCATTTTGCCTCCTTTGTCTGAAAATTCACGATATCGTTCTTTGATATCGACGTACTAATTCATCACTCAACCAGCACAACCTTTTCAGTTAGTGCTTCAGACTCATTTTTCAACCGCACAAAATAGACCCCGACCGGCAGTCTAAACCCTGAATTGTCTGTACCATCCCAATACAAAAGCGTAGAGCGTAGGGCGTCGAGCCTAAGGCGAGAAAAGTCTTTTACCATCCTCCCTGTAGCATCGTAAATTTTCAACTCTGTGGAATTGGTTCTATACCCTGCACAAAGATTGATCTTGGTTTGTTGTCTGAAGGGATTAGGCGTGATGATCAAATCGTTAGCTGGGCTCAATATGAAATCATCCAAGTCGTCAATATTATTTACACACGTTGTACTTCCGTATATATCCCAGTCGATATTTCTATCTGACTGCCAGAGGATCCAGAGTGAAAAGCCGCCGCCGGTCATTACCGGTTTCCTATCCTCTGATACATTAGTATCAACCGGCATGATCGTATCGTAGCCAGCACCCCATGACCAGTAACTATATATATCATAATGGCCATTGCGGTTAGTGCTGAAAGCAAGTGCAGGGACTTCATAATATTGCCGTTCTGCATCTATTGCTAAGTATGCCAAAGCACTCGTTTCAAAATCCGTTGAATCACTATTGGTTATGCGCTGATGAATATGGAATGAATCACAAACCGTGGAATAAACCTCGTAATTGCCATCACGATAGCTCTGCCAAACGATCCACACACCGCCAAAACCCCCAGGATTAGCAGCAATCTCAGGTTTCTCATGCCAGTAGTCAAAAGTGATCTGCTGAGGTGACTGCCATATCCCATCAATATATTCACTGCAAAAAATAAATTCCAAATTGTCCCAGACAATAAAAGGGTGATCGTGGTGACTATTAATTTTAGGGTTAAACCCTGTGGAGGCTACTTCAATTGGAGCAGACCAAGTAGAACCATCATAAAAGGCAGAATAAATTCCGGGCTGTGCCTGCCAGGCGATCCATAGTGTATCGTTTATTGCGTGTATAGAGGGCCGTTCGTCAGCAAATGGAGCTGTAGTTACCTGGTAGGGCGATGACCAACCACTTATTGTATCACCGTATGATACATAAATATCAGAGTTGCCAGCACGATTACTCTGCCACGTACACCAATGGCAATTGCCCGAATAATCATAAGTGACGCTTGGGTATACATCATGAAAAGTGTCGACAGTTACCCGAAAAGTATCAGTCCATGTCGTATCCCCAAGCCAAGCATCGCCTGAACCAAATCGGCAAAAGATATCCCAATTACCATTAAGCAAAGTCTGCCAGACCATACACGTATGTCCGCTGACTTGTTCACGACAGGTCTGCGGGTTTACGTCATCAGCACCAGAAATCCCCAAATTCTGCGGTGTTGACCACCAATACCCGAGAAGTGTGTGCACAAACAAAAACAACAAAATGAGTCTCCTCATCTTCCCCCCATTTTGACTAAATTATAACAAATACGCCTTGCATGTCAAGACTACCAATTTATTTTCTCAATTCATTAATTCGGCAATTCGGTAATTGCCGAATTACCGAACGAATGAATACGGAAACGCAGGCAGTATTTTACTTGTATGATAGAAGTTTGTCTATCGTATAATGTTTGCCGTCTTCAGCAGCAAGGACTGTTACGTCGGTCTCTTGTTTTAATCGCCGGGCAATATTCCATGGTCCTGCTCTGAGCATGGTCATGCCGAAATGCGTAATAATAGCAACCTTTGGTTTTATCCCAGAAATGATTCTGGCACAATCAGGTACAGACAGATGTTCTATTTCAGATGGTTCCAGGCGCAAGAGGTTTAAAATAACGATATCTGCCTTATATGTATTGATCAGCTCGGGAAAGAATTTCGTGTCACTGATATACGAGATTGAAAGATCATCAACCCTTATTTTCAAACCATAGGTCTCTACTGGATGAATATGACGTTTTGGAAAGACAAGTATCATATCTCCAATTTTAACCTCAAATTTTGGTTTAATTATCTCTATTTTCTCAAGATATTGCATGAGATATTTGAATATTACGCCATCCTCACCAAATGCATCCGCAGGTGCAATTAGATGCCCTCCTTGTTTAAAACCACCTCGTGTCAGAATATCGAGATAGACATTAATATCAGCTGAATGGTCAATATGTTTGTGCGTAAGTACGATAGAATCGAGCTTCTCGGGGTTGAATTCAGGCACATAGGTTAAAAGACGCAGTAATGACTCAGGACCGGGGTCAACCAGGATGTTCTTTCCATGAATTCGAAACAAAATACCGCCAGTCGCCCTCATCTGCTTGGCAATGACATAACGTGCGCCGCCAGTTCCCAGAAACACAATTTCGTCGACTGCTGATTCTATTTGTTTCTTCCTTTATTGACGATAAATAACGTCGTTTGTGCCGAAAAATTTAAAAAATTCAATTTTGTTAATTTTTCGAGCATTCTCGTAAATTCACTCTCATTTCTAAAATTTACGGAACTATTTGGTTTTTGTGATTTGGGATTTCCCGGAGAGCTTTTCCCTTATATATTCAGCACGCCGGATATCCCTTTCATGTTCTTCAAGGATTTGACCAAAATACAGTTGGATATTAGCTGGTCGCGCAACGAGCATTATCTCATTCACGACATCGAGCGATACATCCTTTATCGTACCCGTCCCAATACCGAACCTGAGTGCTGACAATAGGTTCAGCGTCTCGTCAGTACTCATAATTCTTGCTGATCTAAGAACTGCCAAACTTCTGAATATCTTATCCTCAAATTCATGTTTTGCTTTAGTGAAAATCGTGTCACGTGCCTTCTTTTCGATATCAGTAATCATGTGCGTTAGCTTAATGATAGTCTGTATTAGCTCTTCTTCTTTCAATCCGAGCGTATGCTGATTAGAAATCTGAAAAAGGCTTCCTTTTATCTCACTTCCCTCGCCATAAAGCCCCCGCACTGCCATACCTATCTGCAAGGCTCCTCTTAGGACCTTTTCAACCTCGCTTGTAAAAACCAGACCAGGTAAATGCAGTAGCACTGACGCCCTTAACCCAGTACCAAGATTGGTTGGACAGGAAGTGAGAAATCCATAAGCTTCGTCAAATGCGTAATTTAGCTCTTCCCCAATCTTTTCTTCGTACTCGAAAACGTTCGCAGAAACATCAGTGAGGTTCAATCCACCAGTCAAGCCTTGGATTCTCAAATGGTCTTCTTCATTTATCATTATTGAAATATCCCCATCTTCAGAAAGATAAAGACCAGTCGGTTTATTCATTTTAAGAAATGCTGGTGAAATCAAGTGACACTCTAAAAGAGATTCTCTTTCCAAAGACGCGAGCTTCCTCATGTCAATATATTGACCAAGATACTTTCCTTCAATAACTGACCTGGATAACTCAAGTAGTCGCTCAGAGTCCTTTGATTTCAACTTTATCTCGAATGGGAAATCAGACAAGTTACGCGCAAGCCTTATGCGCGAAGAAACAACAATTTCTCTGTCTTCGCTTGAATCTCCACTTTGCTTTGCCAGAACTAACCACTTTATATTATTCAACATCATCAGCTCCAAAATCCTTCAGTCTATCCCTTATGTGGGCGGCTTCCTCGTAAGCCTCTTTTTCCAAAGCACATCTCAATTCCTCACGCAACTTGAAGACATTGAAACTCTTCCGTACCCCCTGTTTTGGTCGTCTGCCAACATGTTTATTGGACCGATGTATCTGCTTTATCAAATTCTCAATGTGGGGTCTGAACTGCTCTATGCAATGACTACAACCAAACCTGCCTTGCCGTTTGAACTCTGCGAGTGACAAATAGCAGCTCTGACATATCACCTGTTCATCCTTGGCACTTCTTTTTGCCAAAAGCTTTTGGAGAAGCTCAAAGGGCGACATTTTCCTATCCATCATTAAACCACGTTTGTGGGCACAATCTTCGCAAAGATGCAATACAATTACTTTGCCCGGCAATACTTCTTTGAAGTCTACCGTTGCCGGTTTCTTCTTGCAATCATCACATAACATATAACCTTCCTTCTCTCAAATCATACACATCTGTACCTGCTTTTGCAATATCTAAAGAATGGGTTACGATAATTACTGTTTTTCCTTCATCCTTTAGACTAAGAAATACCTCCATCAGTTTATTGGTATTCCTTTCATCCAAGTTCCCGGCGGGTTCATCTGCCAGGATGATCAAGGGATCATTTATTAAAGCACGGGCAATAGCCGCACGTTGCTTCTCACCCCCTGAAAGCTGTTCTGGAAGACGATTTAGTTTATCCACCATGCCGAATTTTTCAAGTAGCTGTTCAGCCCGTTCGTAACTGCTTTTCGGTTGCTCACCGCTGAGCAAACCTGGCAAAGCAACATTTTCAAGGCAGGTGAATTCAGCCAAAAGATGATGGAACTGGAAAACAAAACCCAGTTTCTGATTTCTCATTGCAGAAAGCTCAGCATCGTTACGTGACGAAATATCAATATTGTCAACAATGACTCTTCCGCTGGTCGGTCCATCGAGGCTACCCATTACATTCAGCAAGGTGGACTTACCGCATCCTGAAGGTCCAACGATAACCACACAATGTCCTTTCCCTACGTCCAGGTTAACATCATTCAAGACCTCTACATTTTCACTCTTCAGGAAATAAGTCTTTGTTATATTACTCAATTGAAGGATACTACTCATTGCGGAGCGCCTCGACAGTCGTCAGTTTCGCGGCTCTTTTCGCAGGATATATGGTCGACAAAAAACTGATCAGAATTGCGGCGATGGCGGTAATAACAAAATCTTGACTCGCCATTTCAACCGGCAGTGTTTCAATAAAATAAACATCACCGGGT
>JAUWGT010000165.1 GCA_030606265.1 Candidatus Stahliibacteriota bacterium
CCACGAACTTCTGAAGATGGAAGATGGTATCTTAATAAATCTTAATACTAGAGGGATTGGATTGAGCCATTTTGAAAAAGCCCGTGAGGCAATTGACTTGGGCTATAAACAAGCCCAAAAATACCGCAAAGCCCTGGAACGATTTAAGCATTAGGCAAAAACAACAGTTATTGGTAATTGGAACCTTTGAATCCTAACGGATTGGAAGAGAGCACTACGTGCCGGAAAGGAGCTGACGCTGGAAGGGAGCTGCGCTGGAATAATATTTGATCTTTTTTTATTTCCATCATCATAACTTCATATCTTCACAACTTCATTCATTAATCCTCTTCCATACCCAGCATCATTCATTAGGTAATTAAGTTACTGAGTTATTGACGCCTTAAGGCGTCGGGCAATCAAAAAAATTCCTCTCCCTCGAGGGAGAGGATTAAGGTGAGGGTGTAATAAGAAACAGTAAATAGATGTTAGATTCTGGATACTTGATCCTGGTGAAAAACATAGGTACCTGATATCTGTCATATCGAGCGTAATAACAAGCAACTGAGTCAATAAATAAATTATTCTTCGAGCGAGCAGTGCGCTTGTCCGCTACGTCATGTGGAGGAAGTCGAGAAGTACCTCAATGTATCACTGCAAAACAACGAAGTCGTTAGAAGCGATTATGTTATTAAGTAACTACTAAAACAGTTATTGAGTTACTAAGTAATTACTAAAACAGTTACTAAGTTACTGAGTTATTAAGTAATTATGTTCTTGGAACTTGGTGTCTTTCTGTTTCCAGCGAAGCATATCTGCAATGAAATGTGTCTTCAGAGAATCGTGTCTCCGGCCGACCTGTCTCGAATCATTATGAGAGGAGGCGTGTCTTCAATCCGCGGTTGGCAAATGTGTCTTCAGCGCAGCGTGTCTCTCTACGCTCTACTCTTTACTCCCTACTCTTTACGCTCTACTCTTTACTCCCTACTCCCTATGTCATTACGCCTGTTCGCCTTCGGCGAACGTGTCGCCGGTTCTCCGGCACTCCATTACTCCCATACTCTGTTACTTAACAATGCCGCTGCGCAGCAGCCAATACCGTCGCGAAGCGACCAAAACCGTTGCGGAGCAACCTAAACCGCACAGAGTGCCATCAATCAATTCCTGCTCTTTTCATAACGTCGAGGATCTCCTGGGCGGGCAAAATAATTGGTAGAGCTGGCAAGCCACCCATACCTCTGGACAATTCATCACCCATTATATCTTGAACCTTACTCGCCCTCATCAAAGCTATGCCGACAATCTTACCATCTAGAGTAAATGCTGGTACACCCAAACCACCCAAGAGAGCTTTCATCGGATCAATCATGTACATGGTTCTTGGTTTCTTGATAATAGCTTGAACTCGACTGATACTTACTACCGGAGCAAAACCACCAGTATTGCCTAATCTTGACAACGAAACAATTCGGTCTAGAATTCCCGGTTCTGTATTATTACCAATATCAATTGCCGTAAGTTTCTTTTCTACTTTATCAATCGGTTTAATAAATGCAAGATCAAGGTCCTGATCACGCAATACTAGATTAGCCGGTATTTCTTCATTATCAGGCAAAATCATCGTGACATCTTTAACCTTTGTTTCATCCGCCATTGCACCATACATATTGGCTGGACTGATACTCGATAGAGACAATACTGCCAACCCAGATTTATCAATGACCGTTACAAGAATTTCGATTTTTCGTTCTGACTCGTACATTTCTATTATGACCCTTGCGGTGATCACAGCATCCTGCCATTTCTCCAGGACTTTTTGCGAAAGCTCTGCCGTCTCATCAGCCCATACTGGACCTACCCATAGACTTGTTACCATTAACAAACACAACACTGACAAACAGTGTCGGTGAACCATACTTGTTTTTTTCTTATTCATATCTTCTCTCCATTTCTCCGGGACTCCGTTACGCCCATACTTTGTTACTTACCAATGCCGCTGCGCAGCAGCCAATACCGTCGCGAAGCGACCAAAACCGATACATAAGTATCCCAATACCGCTTCGTAGAAGCCATCTGTTCATTCCCAGTCCGGTTCCATTTCAACAAAGAGCGTATGAATACCGCGCATCACTTTCATCACCACATTCTTAGGTGTTTTCTTTGCGATATCCTCCATGGTTTTTTCAAATGCGATAACGTTCTCCATATAGTTATTGTCGACTTCAGTTATCAAATCACCAGTCAATAAATTGGCAAGACCTGCCCATGAGCCATTACTGACAATTTCGACCAGTACACCGGTCTGTTCTTGTGTCCACATCTGGTTTATACGGTCTACGAATGCAATATCCCTAACCGTAAACTCAAAATTATCATCCCGATACTTTTTCATTTCACGCGGTAGCCGCGGTGATGTTCCAAGTTTGATTGACAAATCAAGCTGCTTACTATTACGGAGCAGCGTGATTTTCGCAGTTGAACCAATCGTATGGCGTCGTATCATAGTTGGTAGAATGTCTATGTCTGACTGTTCTGAAGCTTCAATCGGTTTATCATTAATAGCGATGAGAATATCACCAACTTCTATGCCCGCTTTCTGCGCAGGACTATCTTCAAAAACCTGGACTGCGCGTACGCCTTGCTGACCTTTCATACCGAGTTGCTCAGCAATATTCCGGGTCAGTACTTGGATACCAATACCCAGCCAAGCCTTTTGCATTTCTTGACCTTGTTCGATCATCGCTTTCTTGCCTATCTTGACAACCGTTATATACCGACTTTTGCCTCTCTCAAAGGTCACTAACACTGGAACCACTTCGTCTTTGTCTTTGATAAGCTCCCTGGTTAGATCTTTCAGATCTCCAATGTTCTTCACCACCGAATTACCGACTGATACAATGATAGCATTATAGAGAATTGCTGGCTTTGCCTCGCCGCACGGACCACCAGGACGAACTGAAGTCACAAGCACTCCATCCTGATTATCACGCTTCATTTCTTTAGCGGCAAGCAAGGAAATATCGCGTACGGTAATACCCCATTGTTTGAGTTCAACTGTTTTGGGACGGATATATTCACGCTTCTGGGGTGCTATATATAAGGATATTTCTCGGTTGTCGCGTATGATCACGATCAGTACTTTCTGGCCAACAGTCTGCTCATTCACGACTTCATTGAACAGTGGCAGCTCTTCATTGAACTGCACAGTCACATCATAACCTGCCAATTTCACGATGATATCACCCGCTAAAAGACCCACCTTATCAGCTGGAGAACCCTCGATCACGCCGCTGACCAGAACACCGGTTTTGCCCTGGTATGATTTGAGCAAAGGTTGAACCTCAAAACCAAACCAGGAACGGATTATTTCCCCCCGATTTATCAGTTCGAGAGCAACCTTCTTGGCCAAGTTACCAGGAATCGCACCGGCAATCCCAAAACTGATTTCATTTATGCCGACGATTTCGCCCTTGAGATTAACTAATGGACCGCCAGAATTACCCGGGTAAATCGCCGCATCATGCCCTATCCAGCGCACGACTGACCCTACGTCCTCGCCTTCCAAAGTGAACTTAAATGGCATAAAGACATCGGGTATCACCATTTGAGTATTACTAACAATCCCCATAGTCACTGACTGGGATAATGCCAAAGGACTACCCATTGCAAGAATTTGGTCACCGACTTGCAAATTGTCAGAATTCCCAAATTCGACAAAGGGATATTTTCGTTTGATGGGATTTCGCAACTTAATTACTGAAATATCAGAAACTGGATCAGTACCTATCAAGTCAGCTTCTACTTCTTCTTTATTCGACAATGTGCATACCAGGCGTTTGGCTCGACCAGCAACATGATGATTCGTAACCACGTGTCCTTCTGCTGTGATTACCACACCGCTGCCAGATGATTCCTCCTTCACTTCCCTGCCTTGATTGTCCCACACTGAAACAACGTGAATTCTGATTAGTGCTGGTTTAACCTTGGCAATAGCATTGTCAACTGCTTGTTGAATATCCCCAGCATCTTCGCTAAGAGCTTGCCCATGAGCAATAGACAGTGATAACAATATACTCAGTATTGTCACACATAAAATTTCCTTATATTTCATTCCTTTCTCCTTTTCTTTTTCTGCTATCTCTTCACCCTTTTCTACCTTCAGCTATGAGTATAGCGGAATATAGCAATAATGTCAATCGGAAAAGAGAACATCAGTTATTGAGTAATTGGTAATTAAGTTATTTGGAACTTGGCTCTTGGCTCTTCATATTGACATTACGACCAAAACGATTAAAATATCCCATGAAAAATATCGCAGTATTAGCTTCAGGCAGAGGTACAAACCTCCAGGCAATCATTGAAAACGTTGAAAACGGCACACTAAAGGCAAACCTTGCGTGCGTAATCAGTGACAAAGAAGACGCCAAAGCTTTGGACGGAGCGCGTCAGCACAATGTAAAAGCGATCTATCTTGATCCCGGT
>JAUWGT010000031.1 GCA_030606265.1 Candidatus Stahliibacteriota bacterium
ATATTATCAAAGGATTCAATATTTTCGTCAAAACGCTCAATCTGTGAATCCGCAACAAATATGATGCCATCGACACCCTTGAGAATTAGCTTACGCGAAGCATTATAAAATACCTGACCCGGCACAGTATAAAGGTGGAACCTGGTTTTAAAACCCCTGATCGTGCCAAGGTCTACAGGTAAGAAATCAAAAAAAAGCGTTCGGTCAAGCTCAGTTGCAAGACTTATCAGCTTTCCTTTAACAGAAGGATTCAACTTTGTATATATATATTTAATATTTGTGGTTTTACCGCCAAGACCTGAACCGTAGTAGACTATCTTTGCATTTATTTCCCTGGATGCGTAATTAATCAGTGCCATAAGAGATCAAGTTTCAATTTCCAAGCTCCAAATCTCAAGCTCCAAAATCCAAATTGCAAATGTCTAATATCTGTGTAATCTGCGGTTCAAATCTGTGTAATCTGTGCATCCTAAAACCCAAAAAGCTTATCCAGCTCTTCTTCAGCAGCTTTGGTAAAATCAGTATCTAATGTCTCCGGGGGTCCGCCTTCTCTCCCAAGTTTATTGAAGATTTCACTAAAGATTTTTTCAAGCTCAGCTGCCGTATTCTTGGTCTTCACTCTTATCAAACCGAGCGTGGTCCGGTGATCAAATACCACTGCAAGAATGACACGATCGGCAATAAGGCATACATAGAGATTTTCCTTTTCTCCCTGGTGGAAAAGTGTGGAGAATTCCTTCTCACCGATCAGTGCAGCTAACTGGCTGGTCGCGGCAAAATCTGCAGCAGAAAGTGTGGCAAAGGAAGATGTATCAAGACTTGTAGTATCACCACATGAAGTGATAAGCTGACCAGCTTTGTCTATAAGGAGGATGGTCCGGGCATTTGTACCCTGCAAGAGACGGTTCAGCGTATCATTGATTGCCCAAAAATCGTCCTCAAAGATGTTAATCCCATCTCTCATTTTAACATTATAGATATTATTAAATAAAAGTCAAGAGTTAGACGCTTAAGTCTTCAAGAGGAGTATGGTCCGGGTATTGGTTCCCTGCAGAAGACAATTAAGTGTATCACTGCTTGCCCAAAAATTTTCCTCAAAGATATTAATGCCTTCCCTTTTTAGAAAAAATTGATATAATACCAGATAAGTCAAGAAGGCATTGTATTTAAACACCAACTGTTTACGCCGTGTACTCTTATTGACTATTGACAATGTAGTAAATATGGCTATAATCACTGCGGGTAAGAACGAATCCCGATAGCATACCAGAATGACCTATGTCTCCAAGCCGGGGAAACTAACTTTATAAGGGAAGTATAAAATATTGAACTTTTATTCATGCGTGTCATATCTATCTCATTCAAAAACTGGAACTCAGGTACGGCAGCGGAGTTGCCAGATACGCACATGTGAATGACCATGAAGATTGACGACTCCAATAGTGTCAAAAATTCACCTAATACTGTCGATCTATCGATAATTGTTGTGAATTATAATACAAAGCATTTTCTTCATGATTGCTTCAAATCAACTCTTGCGTCCGCGCTTCCGCAGTGCTATGAGATCATTCTGATCGATAATAAATCCGATGATGACAGTGTGGAGTACGTTAAGAAACATTTTCCAGCCATAAAAATCATCGCGAACACCCACAATGTCGGATATGCAAAAGCAAATAACCAGGGCGTTTGCTGTGCGCAAGGTAAGTATATCATATTTCTGAATCCTGATACAGTTATCACCCAGGATACTATTCAACGAATGATCACGCATGCTGACATGCATCCGAATATTGGTATCATTGGTTGTCGGGTATCAAATCCCAACGGTAAGGTCCAGTGGGACAGCTGCGGGAGTTTTTTTACAGCCTGGTCGCTGCTCCTTAAAGAAACGGGTTTAGAGAAATTGTGGCCGTGCTGTCATTTTCTCGGTAAAAGACTCCTCCGTTATTGGTCCAGAAATTCGTCACGTGACGTTGACTGGGTTTCCGGAGTCTGTCTGATGATAAGAAGGGAAACCTTGGATAATATCGGTCTTCTGGACGAACAGTTCTTTGCATATATGGAAGATATGGACCTCTGTAGACGTGCTCGAGCAAAACACTGGAGAGTTGTCTTCCTGCACGAAGCCGGGATTACTCACAGAGCATCATCCAGCTGGCAGCATGCTACAGTAAAACAACTACATATCTCACTGAGCAGTGAAAAAAAGTATCTTGAAAAGTATTATGGTTTTATGGGAGTTGTATCCTTTCAACTTATCCATTTTATTGGCAGTAGTATTCGTTTATTGCTGCATCTGTTTTTTAAAAATTACACCAGAGCAAAGCATCATTTTCAAATACTTGCGTGGCTTATTCAAAATAAATTATAAAAAACAGCAGTAAACGTCGGGTGGAACAAGTCCTAAAAACAAATATGGCTTAACGCATTCACTCAGTTACAATTTTTGTATTTTCTATTAGTAATTTCTGCGCACTCCCGATATATACGCAGGCTTTCTTTTGCACAGGTATCCCATGTAAATCGAGCAATGCGTTTCATACCATCCGTGATATATCGCTGTCTGAGTTTTTTATCTTTCAATAGCAATAATATTTTATCGGCGATATCTTCAGGTTTGAAAGGATCAATGATCTCACAACACCCTAGAAGTTTTTTAGCGACCGCGACTCGGTTTGAAACCACCACGGGAAGACCCGATGCAATGGCTTCAAAAACCGGCAGACCAAAGCCTTCGTAAAACGATGGCAGAACAAAAAGTGACGCGCCCTGGTAGAGCAATTCAAGATTGTCTTCAACCTGGTTTAGAAAAATCACATGATTTTTCAGGTACAGCTGTTCGACCAGAGAACGGGCTGATTGAAAGGCGTTATCAGTTCTGCCGGCAATAACAAGTTGGTATTTCGACTTCAGGAGATCAGGAAGCATACTATAAGCTTTGATCAATCCATTCAGGTTCTTTTTTTTCTCAAGGATACCGACGAAGAGAATATATTTCTTTTGAATCGCGAAAACTTCCTGTATCCTTCGGGGCGCAATCTTGTCATACTTGAATTTCTCCTGATTCACGCCACTGTATATGACACGCATCTTTGAAACGGGCACACGCAGAATGTCAACAATAGAATCTTTTGCCAGATCGGACACCGCAATAATCCGGTCTGCATTTCTTGTCTGGAAGCGGACGATCATTTTTCTCATGCGCGTCTGGATAAAACCGAAGGTTTCAGGGAACGTATACTCAAGTAGATCGTGGATCGTGCACACGGTGGGGCAGACGCGGAAAAAAAGCGGCATAGTATTGGGCAGGTGTATAACATCCGGCGCCAATCTTTTTGCCATAAAAGGAAAGACAAAGCCGTGCCAGATATTTCTCAGCAGCCGCATCGACGACCATTGTACCGATATCAATCGCACGTTATTGTGATTTTCCATATCCTTGAAATATTTCTGCCAACTCCCGATAAAAACGAAATATTCATTGCGGGAATCGATCTTCAGAAGACTTCTCAATAATTCTGAAAAGTAGCGATCAACACCCCTGATATACTCAGACCAACCAACGCAATTAATTACTATTCGCATTGTTGAAATATGTTTGTAATGCCTGGTAGGTTTGTTGCACGACTTGATCCCAGGATGCAAAATTCCTGCTTACCTCAAAGTTCCTTCTGCCAATTTCTGTCTGCAGAGCATAATCCTCTAACAATTGCTTCAGTTGAACAGCCAGCGCCTGGGCGTTGGAAACTTGAAATAGATAGCCGTTATCTGGACTTTTTAGGATCTCGGTAATCGGTGCAATGTTACTGGCGATGATCGGCAGCCCAAAACTCATGGCTTCAAGGAGCACCATGCCGTATCCTTCATGGAGTGAGGGAAATACAAAAATATTTGCCTTTCGGTAAGAACCCTTCATTGCATCAGACCCAACTTTTCCGTGAAACACAACCCTGTCAGCTATGCCCAACTCTTTGACACTATTCTTAAGATAATTATAATGCTCTTCCTGCTTGAAATGACCACCGACAACATCGAGTGTGAATTCAACATCCTTTAACATACCTAAGGCTTTTATCAAAACACTCAACCCTTTTCTTGGCTCAATGTTACCGACAAATAATATTCTTTTCTGATCGCTGCGCACGGGCAATTTTTCATTTTTGTAAAGACCAGCTGGATGGATAACCTGTATCTTATTTCCTGCAACACCCATATGCTCCACATCCAACCTTGTCTTGTCACTGCAAACAATAACCTTGGAGGCATGACGTAATATTAAGCGCTCTGACCAATACTCAAGTTTTTTTCCGACAGGATGTTCTCGTAGATTATATAGCAAATGGAAAGTTATGACCGCATAAAAGTTTTGTTTCAGCCACGTGCAAATTAAAAGCGGAAGCGACAAGCGCATGTGCAGATTGTGGTCAACAAAAATGAATGCATTGTTTTTACGGAACAGCCATACGAAATAATAAAGTATGTTTATCAATCGATTTTTTCGTATCCACGGTTTGAGTTCCATGACATCAAGAATTGTTGTCCCGGCGTAGACCGTGCGGGCATATTTGGCAAATTGGTCAAGCCAGACAAGACCGCCTGTGCTTGCTTCAAGAAAATTTGGGGTAATAATGATAAAGTGTTTTTTAGTTTCTTTTACCTGCGTTTCCTCTCCTTGCATCATTACATTCGGTGATCTTTTTAAAATCTTTATTGCGATACTTCAAAAATAATCTTAAAATTGCCAATAAATGTCTTACACTCATGAGTGTAAACGGGTTTTTCTTGGTAATCCTGCGAGTTACATGCACGATCGTTGCGTCTGGTACACACCATATCTGATATCCTTTTTGCCACATCCTGTAACACATATCAATATCCTCTGGTCCGTAGAATATCGTGTCATCATAAAAACCTACGTCATCGAGCGCATTGCGTTCAATGATCTGACAGGCACCGATGACATAATCTACAGAGCCAGCCTGGACATGGTCCCAGTCAAGCATGAGATGTTTCTGGAGTGCACTAGGGGAATCCGCAGTAGGTTGATTGATGAAACGATTACACATAAACGAAAAAAGAGAAGGAAATCTCTTGCTATTTGGCAATAATTCTCCATTGGAACCAATTAATTTGGGTCCGCAAATACCGACTGCTGGGTGTTCCTGCATGAAGGCAATCATCTTATCTATTGCATTTCCTATGATATAGGTATCGTCATCAAGAATTAGAATATAATTGCCGCGACACAAGCACAATCCTTGATTGCGGGCTGGCGCAACGCCTCTATTTCTTTTGTTCCTTATTAATCTCACTTCCGGGAAATCTGCCATGATCATATCAACAGTATGATCGTTTGACGCGTTATCGATTATAATAATTTCGAAAGGGAAAGAGACGTTAGCGTATATCGACTGCAAACATTTCCTAAGTAATGATTTTGCATTACGTGTGATTATCACGATTGATAACAACTCTGAAATTGCTGGTGATTCCACGAAATTCTGTTTCATCATGTAGTATTGAGTCAAATTCTATATGAATTCCATGAAAAGTCAACCTTGTTATACGTTCTAACATATAGGAATGTTGTAATATTAGTATGGTGTATAGATGGTTATCGCACCACCACAGTCTTTTTCACCAGGTACTTTCCCGCTGATTTGAGTATAATAAAGTACATCTCACTGGAGAGATTATCCACACTAATTGGTATGAACTCAATAACCCTAAAATCTCACTGAAGACCGTCCGTACCATCAACATCGCCTCCGATTCACCGTACAATAACCGACGAACCTTTCATCTTATACCAATAAACTTTCTCAGGAACCTACCACACCTGATCAACTACTGATAAAATAATTCCTAATAATAGACTGGAGGTCTGCAATCTCAAACAAAAGCTTTAACAGATAACCCTGTTTTCTGACCAATGGGTGTCAATTTACTCATAATTCTCCAATTTGTCCCATAATGTGAGCGAAACGATGAAATTTACGACACACAAATCTTGATAAGATAGTCGCTGGAAGTGTTTATGGAAATTATTCTTATATCAATAAATGTATTGAAAAATAGAAATATCACTATGCATATACAATCAGCGGGTGCCCGTTGACATTCATCATTCAATAGATATACTTGTTTTTATATGCAAAATTTCCAAATAAGCGGTAAAATCTTGGCGCGCAATACCGTCCTGAATCTCCTTGGGCAAACAATCCCACTTCTCATTGGAATTGTCGCCATACGTTTCATTATTAGCGGTCTGGGAACCGAACGTTTTGGATTACTCTCACTAATCTGGGTTGTGCTCGGTTATTTTACGATCTTTGATCTCGGGCTGGCACGCGCAACCACCAAGTATGTGGCTGAAGCACTTGGCAAAGGGGAAGCTCATGAGATCTCAAGAACCGTCTGGACGGCTGTTACTGTTCAGGCACTATTAGGCATTCTCGGTACTATCGGAGTTGCCGCATTCACTCCTATCCTGGTTGAACGTATCCTCAATATCTCACCAATGTTTTTAACCGAAGCGAGAACATCGTTTTATATACTCGCCCTATCTGTCCCGATTGTTCTTATTTCCAGTTCGTTTTCCGGAGTGCTGGAAGCTGCTCAGCGTTTTGACCTCATCAACGCGGTAAAAGCCCCATCCAGCACACTCACCTTTCTCCTACCCCTTCTTGGATTAGCACTGCATTTTAAATTGCCGGGAATAATCCTGCTGATTCTCCTCGGTCGTGTTGCTTCGATGATAGCTTTTATACTTCTCGCTTTATATATCGCACCTCAGATAAAAAAATACTCCGGCTCGCTTCACTTGTTCAAACGTCTGCTGACATTTGGTGGTTGGGTCACAATTACTAATATAATAGGTCCGATTTTGCAGTATATTGACCGCTTTTTGATCGGCGCCCTCATGACAATGGGTGTGGTTGCATACTACACAGCACCTTTTGAAGTCACCAGCCGTTTATGGATAATACCGGGAAGTCTCGTCATGACAATGTTCCCCGCATTTAGTACAATGGGTTTACAACGTGTTGATGATCTGAAATTTTTTTTCATTCGTGCGTCGAAGTATATGTTTTTATTCGTCAGTTTAATCACTTTTGTTATGATTGTTTTTGCGAAAGAAATTCTCGGATTCTGGTTAGGTAACGAGTTCGTTCAAAATAGTACACTGGTTTTTCAAATCCTGGCGACCGGGGTTCTTGTCAGTTCTTTAACGCATCTTGCGCTTGCTCTTTTTCAGGGAATCGGACGTCCCGAAATAACCGCTAAAATACAGCTTCTCCTGCTACCTGTTTCGGTATTACTCGCATGGCTACTCATAATAAACATAGGCATTGTCGGTGCAGCTTTAGCCTGGGCTTTAAGCAGAATAATAGGTATGCTTTTTTCATGGATAATAGTCTGGCGGATTATACATTTAGACAAAGCTACTTTTGTTAAGCACAAAATCTTTGTTCAGATTTCTTCCTTCATACTATTTGCTGCTTTGTTTTTACCGCTGCTTTTATTAAATAGCACACTTATCAAGTTAATTGGAACCGTTTTCTTAATTACCTTATTCCTTATCATCAGCTGGCATTACGTGCTTGATGTTCAAGACAGGACGATTTTACTGACATACTATGAGCGCATTGTGAATCGAAAACCACCCCCGATTGTACGAACAACAAAAAAGAGCGAGTTGTGAAGTGTTAGGCAATTTGAAAAAAGCTATTTCAACCTGCAAAGAAAGTGGATTGACAGGGTTGTTTAAGAGGGTGTATCGTTATGTTACAAACGTACGTGTGCGGAGGGAAAACTTCATATGGTTTGTCAAACGCATCCCGATCAGACATCGTACACCGGTCACGCGCGTGCATGATTTTAAATTTCATGTCCGTGCGAACGATCCGGGTATTAGTCGTGAACTCGCTATTTATCACATTCATGAACCGCTCGCCACTGATGTTTTTAAAAATGAGATCCGACAGGGAATGTGTGAAATCGATATTGGCAGCAATCTCGGCTACTATGCTCTTCTTGCCTCAAAGCTTGTTGGCGCTCACGGCAAGGTATTGGCAATTGAACCTGAACCAACTAACTACCACATGCTAAAAACCAACGTTTCCAATAATAATATCCAGAACCTTGATACTTACCAATGCGCAATCGGTGACACCGACGGCGTGAGTGAGTTTTTTATAACCGAAGCTTCGAATACAAATTCACTCATCGTACCGATTACCGGAAAGATTATTTCATCTGTGTCGATAAATGCCAGAAAGTTAGACAGCCTACTGGACGAATTGCATTATGCATCGGTCGATTTCATTCGCATGGACATTGAGGGCGGCGAAACAATTGCGATAAAAGGCATGCAAAAGACGCTCACTAAACATAAACCAAGAATTCTTATCGAACTGCACTGTGATGTCGTAGGGACCGATAGTATTATAACTTTTCTTAAAAAACTCGGGTCGTTTAACTATATACCACTGTGCCTCATTGATCGTGATCATGATTTCAGATGGATGAAACAGCAACATCCTTTTAAATTGAAATCCATGGACGAACTCATTTCGATAATTCCTCGCTATCGCGTGGCAACTATCCTGCTGAGCTAATATGGAGCTGTTGATAATTCTTTGTGTGAGCATTACCGGCTTAATACTCGGTCGTTTATTACTAAAACGCTGGTACAATCATCTTACAACCTACTCGTTTTGCTGGATGCTCTGTCTGGGATTTTACACCTTCAGGCTTATTCAGTACTATCGCATTTCGTCTGAAGCGTGGTTCTATATTGGTTTGAGTTGGTTTATGCTTTATCTTGGCTCTTTTGTCGTCATCTTTGCACATGCCGCGCGCCACAAAACAGCTAAAATACTCACTGGCAAAGAAGGAAAATTGCCTAAAAATATACCTCTGAAATTTCTATCGAGAATGATTATTATTTTATCGATTATTTCACTGTTTGCGATTATTTACGAATTCGTCAACGTTCTTCGTACATTTGGTAACATCGGCACCGCATTGCTACAGGCGAATGAACTGTATGAAATGCGCGTATCCGGCGAACTGCAAGGCATTCCCTATCTCAGCAGCTTTCCTCTTGCCACTGCGTGTCTGGCAGGTATTTATACTGCACTACGCAGAAAATTGACTTTCTTGAGTATTCTTCCTTTTATTTTAATTGGCTTTCATGGACTAGTGGTAATGGGCCGGACTAACCTAGTCATTGGCGGCGCGCTTTTTGTTACGGCGTTGCTGTATACTCCTCATAAACGGTTTATAGATCGCAAGACCATCTTTGGTTTAATCTCCCTGGCTGTATTGGCTCTTGGTATCTTTACGTTAATCTGCTCGGTGAGAGGTCTTATCATATTTTATAGGCACGAATCAGAGGAAATGACCAGATTGCGTTCGACGATATTGTTCCTTCCTTCAATCTACTTTTATCTCACTGCGCCGCCGGTCGCCTTTAGTGAATACTTATATGTGGGAGAACCCGATTTCGCTCCTGGCAGTTATACATTTAAAACGGTATATAATGTTCTTACAAAATTCAATCTTGCCGATCCACTACCGCCTTTTAATCCTTTTATAAAAACTCCCGAAGCCATTAATGCGGGAACATATCTTCGAGAATTACATGCTGACTTTGGTCCGCTCGGTATCCTCTTCTTTCCGTATCTGCTGGGCGTTTTTCTCACCATGCTTTTTCTTCGGGTTAGAAGCCACCCAAATGCCAAGAGAATCGTGATACTCGCTCATCTTTTTGCGCTTATATGGCTCTCCTGGGATGTCAATTTAATGAGATTCGGTCAGTGGGCAGTCAGTCTGGTCGTATCCCTTTTTATTGCATGGAGATTCGATCTCAAGAATGAACACAGTTTTGCCAGTGAAATTAAATTGAAACAAGATTCTTTATAGCTCAGAATGCATCTATTTAAAACACTCTTCTTGACAAACCTGTATTTTTTGAATAAACTACGCGGATAATGAAGGAAAGGAACTCATCGTTGATTTACTATTTATCCATTATTTTTAAATGGCGGCGCTTTATTATCAAAACTTTCTTGGCAATCACCCTGTCTGCTGCTGTCATCAGTCTCTTGCTTCCATCGAAATACACAGCAACCGCCACCATCTTACCCCCGAGCTCTCAGCAGGAAAGCATATTCGGTCTCATGGGTGCGAGCCTCGCAGGGAACCTGGGAGATCTCTCAGGTTTGGCTGGAATGCTTCCAGGAGCGACATCTGTTTCTGATCTTTTTGCTGCCATATTAGAGAGCGGCACAATCGTAGGCAAGATTATGCATAAGTACGATCTTAAGAAAGTTTTTAAAACGAAAAGTACGTATGATGCCTCAAAGATGCTAAAAGAAATAACAAACATCAGAGTATCTCCAGAAGGGATTATAGTTGTCTCAGTAACCTGGAAAGACAAACAATTAGCTGCAGATATTGCCAACTCATATGTTGAGGAGCTCAATCAGTTCAACACAGAAACTGCAATGACAGTAGGAAAGCGATACCGCATATTTATCGAACAAAGATTGAAGGAAACTACGGACACTCTTGTAAAAGCAGAAGAAGCCTTGAGGCAATTTCAGGAGAAACATCGCACCATTGCTCTGGATGTGGAAATCGAAAGCGCCATTGCAACAATTGCCGACCTTAAAAGGCAAATACTCTTACTTGAAGTCAAGAAAGGAACTCTTTCTTCTTCATCTCAGATAGATAACCCACATCTATACAATATTAACCGTGAAATAAGAGAACTCAAAAAGCAGCTTTCAAAAATTGAATTTGGTAATATGAAAGAAAACAAAGGTGAATTCGGCGCCGGATTTTCTATACCGTTTTCAAAACTACCTGAAGTTTCCTTAGAATATGCGCGACTCTATCGAGATGTAGAAGTACAGCAAGTAATATTTGAAGTTTTGACCCAACAATATGAACAAGCCAAGATTATGGAATTAAAGGATACACCTACAGTACAGGTTTTGGATAAAGCGGGTCCGCCAGAAAAACGAAGTTCACCAAAGAGACGTCAAATAGTAACATTAGCTGCATTATTTAGCTTGATCCTTGGTGTAAGTGTTTCGTTTTTTCAAGAATGGTTTGACCATCTTAAGGAACGACCTAATGAATATGCGCAGTGGATCAATATCTATGCTAAATTAAGCGCAGACGTACACAGTATAAAATCTAAGCTGATAAGGATTTTCAAACCCCACAAAGTTTAATTAAAAGCATTTCTTCAAGGAAAGGAATACTTTTAATGTTCTAATATACAAGGATGTAGGTGTTAAAAAACTGTGAGAGACCAGTGTTTAGTCGATGTCACTATATTTACTCCAACAATATTACCTTCTTGGTTTCCTTGTAATCCTCTGTTTCAAGCCTTACAAAGTAAACACCACAGGAGAGTTTTCTGCTCAGATTATCCCCTCTATCCCAATTGATATTTTGATTAGACTTCATCACACTATTGTCATAGAATGTTTTTGCGACTCTACCAGTAACATCGTAAACCTTCAGTGATATTTTTCGTCCAGCCACACCCTGGAGTCTAATGCTAATGCATTTTGAGGATAAACTCGGGTATACATCAAACATCAGTCTGTCGAAGTAGGAATCACCATATGCTTGCGGACCACCACCTATCGGCGGCTCACCACGCACTTGAAAGGCAAGGACACGTTTGTTCCTGGTGTCAGATACATATAGAACGTTCGCATCAGGCGATAGAGCAAGTCCGGTTGGAGAATCTAAGATACTATCGATCTTAAACAGTTGATTTTCATAAGGATCATATTCAATTACCTGATTACCAAGAAAGTCACTTACAAATATACAGCCAGATGAATCAATGACCAGACCAAAGGGCATTTGGAGCCCGGCAGAATCAGCAATCACCTTAATGAAATCACCCAATGTATCAAAAACTGAAACTCGCTTGTTCTTTGAATCTGCAATATATATTTTATTGTCAAACAAGGCAATGCCTATGGGTCGGTCTATTTCACCTTGTTCACTCCCTTGTGTGCCAAATGCAAATAAACTGTCGCCATCCTGATTGAACTTCTTGATTTTATGATGCAGCCGGTCAGAAATCCATATATGACCTGAATTGTCAAAAGTAAAGCCTGAAGGCATTGAAAAGCCTCCGGCAAACCGTAGCAATAAGCTGCCTTGAGAAGTGAATTTACTGATCAGATGGCTGTTTGTATTGGCAACCCATAGTTTTCCAGAATCATCGATTGCCATAGCAAGAGGAAAGCCAGTACCTACTGAATCGACTAATTTGAATGTATCGATTAGTTCGTAATTTGTATTGTATTGATAGATCTTTCCTGTATTGAATTCACCGATATATACCTCGTTTCCCGCGGCAAGTCCATAAACATGATTGGAAAATCCTGAGAACCCACCTTCACCCTCACCACCATTATTGACATTAACACTGATCGTAGTGTCATTACTATTACCTGCTAAATCGGCAACAGTAAGCTTTATATCATACCACCCATTATTAACCTGGTAAGTGTTCCAGTCTCCAATATCAACCGGTTTTTGACCTTGTCCCACGCCAATAGGATACTTTGGTGTATAAGAGATCGAATCAGGGTCATTACCATACCAGTTTGCAGACATTTGAGGTTGATGCTGTAATTCATACTGCTTGAAATGCGGCGGATCATCGAGTGAATCATGTGCCCAGCCTGTGATCGTTATTGTATCGCTAATCGTCTGACCATTTTGCGGATATGAGATTCTCCTTGCAGGGTTGGTAGTATCAACAATAATACTGTCGAATGAGACCGCAGTTTCATTACCAGCACCGTCTGAGAACTGACCATACACTTTTCGTACACCATTGCCAGAAATCAATGTCCATTCCTTTAATGTATCATAGTCTTCAAATCTTGTATAATCATCAGCCGGGCTCACCGCATCAAGTCTCAGATTATCTATGAATAGTCTACCGCTGTTTTTTGCAGCACTGTCAGCAAACACGCCAACCCTTGCCTCAATAAATTCCTCACCAAATGGCGGATCTGGATAATACTTGAAATATGAATACAGGTTATAGTGTGAAACCGTTGCATTTGTTCCTTCAGGTATTGTCATTGAGTCACCGTATGGGTGGATGCCACGCACCGCAGTGTCAGCCCCATAAATATACTGAAACGCAACTCGGGCATCTCCAACAAAACCATCACTCACTAAATCTATCCATAATAGCAAAGTGTCATTTACAAAATCAACAAGACTCTCTGGTGCAATTGCTTGATAAAAATAATTACCAATTGTCTGTAATGGAATTTCATAGAGTTCAAGGCTATCGTGGTATAGTGCTGTATCAAACTGCCAATGGGTTGTTGTGTCAAATCCTGAGTTTTTGATTATATTCTTTAGATATTTGTGACCGAATCGCATCTTTGACATCCCGCTTTGGGTATCATTTATTGAATTTTTTAGGGTAATATCTGAAGTATTAGTAAATGTGCTGTCATCATCAATCACAAATGAACCGGCTGGTATAGTCTTATCAAAGACTATCGTATCGCAATATTCAATGCTTTCATTCCTTTTCCCAACCTTGTACTGCACGTAGATGGTGTTTGTTGCCTCACCCTGACGTAAATACCAGAAATAGGTCGAATCAAATGATATCCAGCCAGTGGAATCGATATCATTAAGCGAGTCGCCATAATATTGCCATAGCTTCATCGAATCTGCTGGAGGGTTTAAAGTATCATTAGGATTTGTCGAACTGAGATTGAGCACAACGTACGGAAAATTTGTATAGGTCTGGTTATTATTTACCTCTATTGAGCCATAAGGTCTCAAGGGCACGTCATACAGCCGATATTGTGCGTTGTTGCTGAAACTATGTTCCACGAATTTATGATCTGGATTGACAACCGTCTTGAATAGATGGATTCCCTGTGCTGCAACCCAGCTTGAATCATAACTTGATACATAAGTGCTTTCCGGTTTAATTTCTACGGTTATAGTGTCAGTCGCAAACACGGTATCATTGTTATAAAAATTAACAAATACCGTGTCTGGCGTCGACTTCACTGTATCAATATTTCGTACCGCTGCATAAAAGATTACTGAATCACCATCCCGTGGATACGAAGGTGTAGACCAGATACTGTCAATTACTAAATCTGGTCGCCTGAAAACTGAATCTGATGGCTCGGAGATGAATATAGGAGCCGTGTCGAGCGAAACGCTTGCATAACCCAAACTATTACAACTAATTAGGTTCTCGCCTGGGTTTGAATTCTGTGCCACACTGTCAACTTGTCCAGCATTTGTGCGTAAGGGTAATTCATAATCCACTGGATCACCACTAATTTCCCATTCTTTCCACCCAATATAAGTTCTTTTATTTGTCTGCGGATTTTCAAACTCATAGACCCGAATAGCATCATAGGTACTGTCAGTAACTAAACAGCGGTTGAACTGGTTATCTTTTAAAAATGCTGTCAATTGATCAAATCCATAACCAGGTGGTCGCTTCTCGAGATCGTCGCGCGTAATACATTTGAGTCTCATGACAGAATCCTCAGTATCGTTGAAATACAAATGACTGAAAACCCATAAAAAGGCGTGGGTTAACGGTCCTTCAGGAGAATCGTTTGCACTGAATGAACTGAGCGTGGCAAGTTGCTCATCGGTTTGTACAGGAAATCCCTTTCCAAGAGAATCATCACTGCATTTATAGCAACCGGTTGAATGCTCAGTACACCAGAGGAATTTATCACGAAAGTCACTGTCCTTTAAAAAAATCCATAGGCTATCAAGCGTTAACTTTTGACGATTATGAAATTCAGGTTGCCAAGTTGGGGTCGCATAGGAATGCATTGAAATGCCATCACAAGCATCGTCTACGTTCTTTGAAGCCATTACACTTAACCAATCATCGGGTCGTGGCCAAAAATCGGAATCAGGAGGATCAGCCCAGTGATGGTAGGGCAAGTAAACTAAAGTGAAAACACTATCACTGGGACAACTGTCGGTCATGGCTTTTTGCACTGCAGAATCGCCCACTATGCATAATCGTGAATAAACAGTTATCAAACTGGTAGTATCTCCCTGATCCTCAATTGTGTCAGCATAAACAGGATCAGTAATGGAATCCGGATGAAGGGAAGCCGAATCTCCCCACCAATCATCTCTGATTGCCCATTCTGGCTCATTCCACATTTCATAATATCTGATAGGATTATAGTATAAACCTGGGTTGCTATCCCAGAAAACACCACTAGGTCCATAGCGAATAACGAATTTATAGACAAATTGAGCAAAATAATTATTGGGGTTTATAGTATCATTAATTAATACTGGTTCGTACAGATTTTCTGGAAATGGATAGTATACCATAGAGTCTTTTCGCCAACCACTGTTACATGCTGTCCATCTTGTACTCATCCAGAAATACCAGAGTACATTTATTGAATCCTTGGCATATAATTTCATCAGACTATCACACCACTCATAATGAAACGAATCAATATCCACACTGTCAAGTTGAAAATGCTGCCAGGCATTCACGCCCACTCGGTCCCATGTTATACCCATATTCTTCATCGAATCAATACACGCCTCCCACTTATCCATGGCAAGAAATGAATCAGGGTGATTTTTGTAGGTCATCAGCAAATGCGAATTCATTCCAAACAAATCCTTTGGAAAATTGTTGAATCCTTTTATTCTTGCCGCTAAGTCACAGGTATCTGGAATCCCAGATGCATATATCCTTCCCTTCTTGTATGGATTATCGCGGTTGTAGTAGAAGTTGGTGGTGCAACTCGGATCGCTATGTGTAACAGCTAACCGATATGTGAATCCCTTTCTGACATAAATCATAGGATTAAAAGTCGCCGAGACAAGTTGATGTTCAAAAAGACCGGCAGAGTCGCTGAAAATCGGTATACTTATAGCTTGTTGCCCAGTGGAATCCAACAGTTGAAACTGGTATTTCCCGGGAACAATCTTTTTCCCACAGAAAAACGCCACCTCGCTGATAGTATCCGCAGTAGCAATAAAACTCTGCTGCACTTGAGTTGCTAAGAAGTTATCATTATACGTTAACTCAATGTCATACACCGTGGCTGCGGCAAATAAACCACCAACCATTATCATGATTGTTATCACTATATTTTTCATGATTCCTCCCTTAATGAATAACCACAAACTTTTTTACTAACTCTATACCCTCAGTACTGAGGATAATAAAATAAATACCGTTAGGGATATTGTGTAAGCTATATTTCTTTGTAATCGTGCCCTTACCTTCTCCCTTCTCTAAACAACTCATCTTTCGTCCTTGAATATCATATATATCAATTTGATATTCATCTTTATAAGGAAAGAATATTAATAAGATTAAATTTTGCGTTACTGGATTAGGACTAACCTTAAAACTTAATGCTGAAGTTACTATATCAATCTGGGCTTTTTCTACAATACCAGTAGGCACTCGTTCAAAAATATACATCCCGGCTTCAAAACAGGCAGCATAGATTAAACTATCCTGGACAAAAAGCCTGAATGGATGATAAGCTGTTACATAGTGTCCTACCTCTATAGGATTTGTGGGATCTGAAATATTTATTACTTTCATGTCAGTGCTCGATGTAGTAAACGCAATGGAATCCTGCACAACTACATCCCATGCCGCAGCCGGATGGAAACCTATTTCTGATGGTGAAGATGGGTCTGTCACATTTAGTATCCTTAAACCACCACCCCACGTTGCAAAATAGGCAAGAGTGTCTTTAACAAAAATGCCTGTAGCCCCACCTCCAGGGGGGTTATCAAAATGCCCTACCTCAAACGGTGCCGCGGGATTGGAGACATTCAAGATGCGCAAGCCAGAATCAGCATTAGCTATGAAGGCAAAGGTATCTTGCACGAAAATACTCCATGAAGTTGTGTAAGGTAAGAAATAACGCTGTAATGTTTCAGGTGCTGCTGGATTGGTTATCGTGACTCTATGATAAGCTCCTGTTTCAATATAGTGCGCAAGCGTATCTTTTACAAAAATGTCGTTTCCACTTGTCAATCCAGCACATTGCCCAATTAGTTGCGGCGATGTTGGATTGCTGATATTTATAGTTTTAAACCGACATATTGGTGGTATTGAAGAATAAACAGGTACATAAGCTATGCTATCTCGTACCCAAACTGTCTCAAGAATTGGGTCGGTCCCTGTCGTATCATATTCCCCCACCTCAAAAGGATTTGCAGGAGTAGTAATATCTAAAATCTTTAAGCCTTTTCTCAAATTTGATACATAAGCATAATCTCCCTGCACAAAGACATCCCTCGAATCATCCGCACCATAGTATTGGCTATCAACCACTGGGTTTGTCGGGTCATTGATATTGATCACGGTTAGTCCTTCGTAATCATTCGCCACAAAACCATAACCAAAGTTATTATTTACCCAGACCGCCTGGGCATAGACCGGTAAAGCTGTATCACCTACCACAAAAGGATTCGCCGAATCCCCCACGTCAACTATTACAAAACCCGGTAAATAGACATAAAACCCTAACTTGTAAATATCTACCCCTCCAACTGTAGACATTTGCGACTCCTGCCAGATGTTTAAGGGATCAGAAATATTGTATATCGTAAAACCATTTGTGTTTAACACGCAGTAACAATGATCACCATCTACGGTCAGGGTATATACCCATACACCCAGAGAGTTTACCTCCTGTGGATTGGTCGGATCCGAGACATCGATTGCCGATAGCTTCCATCTGCCACCTGTATAAACATAATTGCCTGAAATTGAAATCGTATAGCTGCTATCCCAGCACGCACCAACCTGATAAGGATTGAGTATGTCAGCAATGTTAATAATCCTTAAACTATCTTCAGCAACGCAATAGGCAAAAGTATCCTTTAAACAGAAATCCCTGGCAGGCACATCAATTTGTGATATTTTTACAGGACTTGACGGATTAGCAAGATTAAAGACCTCAATCCCATTACCGTAACTCGATACAAATAAAAGAGTGTCCTTAATGTAGACTTGCATTATCAAACCATTCACAGCAATCTGGCTTAATCTTGCAGGATTTGAAGGAGTTGAAATATCAAAAACCAGAATTCCTGAGCCTGAACCAAAACACAGGATATTATTACTGGTATCACCATAAACCTCAAACCCAGGTCCAAATGGCCACCTGCCCACACACCGCACATTTAAGGAATCACGTGTTTGTGGTTTGATAAATGTCTCAAAATACTCCTTATCTCCAAACCCCCGCATCCGGGGTGGCAAAGTTCTTAATGAATCAAACACGACCCCGTCATTGCGAGTCGCAGGCGAACCTGTCTCGAGCTCAGTCGAGAGAGCAATCTCATAGCTATCTCGGTAATCATAATTCCATGCATTTAAAAAACTAAATATGGCAAATAGAAAAATAACGCATTTCTTCATAGTAAACCTCCAACAAATTCTAAGCTGAAAACTTTCAATGTCAATAATTTCATTAAAGGTTCTCCCCTTCTCCGTTTCTTCATCATCCAGCATCCTTAAATACTAAACCCCGTTAGAAAATTCATTCTTCATATTGTTAGCTACAGAATTATCTGCTACGGCAAAGTGAGAAAGACGTTTGTCACGATGTTTTATATGTTAAAGAAACAGGAGTATTACCGATACATGGACAAGAAACTGCATGACAGAAAAATGGCAGAATACCAACGGTTTTTAGCAAAGAATAAGGAAAGACATGAAAGGACTTGACTTTTTCTCATAGACGCAATGACAAAATACGAATTATGCAGATCAAAGTTTGATTCTTGCTGCCCAATCTTGATTGTCTGTAAACCACTTTACTGATTCATCCAGACCGTGGGTAAGATCTACACTTGGCTGCCAGCCGAGTATCTTCTTTGCTTTGGCAATGTCTGCCCAGGTTGCTTTCATATCTGCTGGATACGTGGGTTCATTGATAATCTTTGCTTTCTTGCCCAGCTTCTTTTCAATAAGCTTCAGAAATTCAAGCAATTCATGGGGTTGATCACAACCAAGGTTTATTGTATCAAAGCCCAAAGGTTTT
>JAUWGT010000081.1 GCA_030606265.1 Candidatus Stahliibacteriota bacterium
TTGATTGATAAAGTCGGTAATGACACTTATTATGGCGATACGTTTACCCAGGGTGCAGGAGGTTTTGGCATCGGCATACTGAGAGACGAGGATGGTAATGATCTATATCAAGGCGCCCTTTATGCACAGGGTTTTGCTTCAACCTATGGTATCGGTATCCTTGGTGATCAAAGCGGTAATGACCGGTACATAATACGTGAGGAATACACTGATGAAATAAGGTATCTTGATCACTACTTGTCTTTATCTCAGGGTTTTTCAATCGGTTTCCGACCTGACCTGTCAGCTGGTATCGGTATGATCCTTGAACGTGGGGGCAATGATTACTACCTTGCAGATATTTTTGGTCAGGGGGCAAGTTACTGGTACGGCATCGGTGCAATTGTCGATGATGCAGGTAATGATTCATACGTTGCTTATCAATATGCGCAAGGTTCAGGTGTGCACATTGCACTCGGTGCTGTGGTTGACATGTCTGGGGATGATAACTATGTAGCCAAAGGTGTGTCGCAGGGGTGCGGGCACGATCTCGCATTAGGTATATTATACGACATTCAAGGTGATGATTCTTATGTGGCTTTTGATCTGAGTCAGGGTGCAGGTAATGCCAACGGCGTGGGTTTACTCATTGATGAATCAGGTGATGATGTTTATTCTGTGAGGCGCGCGCATAATACTCAGGGCTATGGAAATTTCCGCCGAGAGTATGGCAGCGTCGGTATGCTAATAGACATTGCAGGAAAAGATACTTACTATAATGGCAAGGATGCAACGCTTTGGAAAAAAGGTGAATATGGTATTGGTATTGACTGGGAATGATTCAGGATATCAGGTGTAATCTAAGGATATGATATTACTTTTATTTATGCTAAGTCAAGACATCGATTTTGAGGATCTATATGGTAAAGCCACGACCTCGCTTGTACAGTTCCAGGAAGAACAGGAATCAGCCTTTGCCCTGCTCGTGGATTTGGGCAAAGATACATTGGATGCAGATACAACGATCGCATTCTTAGTTGCGAAGTTCGATACTAAGGGAGCGAGAGAACGCCACCGGATGAAAGATATTTTCAAAGAAATTGGTGAACCCGCGATTAGCGGTATTGTTCGTAATGTCACTTATCGCGGAAGTGATGAGGAAGCGCGCAGTCTCAAGCAGTCATTATGGGTATTAGGCGAGATCGGTAGTGAGAAGATTGTTGACCCAGTGTCACAATTCATTAATGATGAACAGTGGCAGATCAGGTCAGGTGCCCTTACCGCGTTGGGAAAAGCGAAATCCAGAAAAGCACTTCCCTTTATCGTCCAGGGGCTAAATGATTCGATCCAGGTTGTCAGGAAATCTGCCTATTATGCGCTGAGTCAAATAGCTACGGTTGATGACCTTGAATATCTAATTTGTGGACTTGATGATAGCTATTATGCAGTCAGGTACGCAGCAGTTAAAGGCCTGGTTGATATCGGGCAGACAATAAGTGAAACCTTAGTTGAATTGATTGGCGAGAGTGCCTTGAAAGATTATTATATTCTGAAAATCCTGGGTCAGCTTGATATACCTGAGGAACAAATACTCAGTTTTGTGGAACAAGTAAGTCCAGAAACACGGATTCTGATTTACGAGACCCGGCAAGATAAAGAATCCCTGAGGGGGTTTTTAGAAACCGAAAAGAATGTTTTTTTATTGAATTTTCTTCTTGAAAAAATGGCTGAAGTACCATAAACGTATATAACCCGCATTATTCATACTAAATTCACGTAATTTTGCGCAAACGTAATACCATCTTGACATTATAACATTTTTAGACTATAGAGAAATTTGGCACACTGTTTTTTCTATTGTCATTGCGAGGGACTGAAACGACCGAAGCAATCTGAATCTGGGATTGCCACGCCCGATAAATCCCGCAATCCTATTTATAAAATTATGATACGAAGCGGGATAAATCGAGCTCGCAATGACGATTTGCGTGAATGATCCGGGATAATAGGCTTCGCTCGACTTAGCCAAATCCTAAACCACAAGTTCTGAATCCCGTTTCTGATATTTCAGAAACGAGGATGCTCGTTTGCGGCACAATATCGAATATCAAAATTCAAATAACCAAGACGTCCCTTTAGTAATTCTCAGTCCAATCTCTTTTGCCTGCCAGTCCTCCCTAAGTCCTCTCCACTTTTTGTAAAGCGTTGTCAATATTGCTTTTCTTTAGCTTTATGATTCTTGTCATTGCGAGCGAATCCTGCAAGTGAGCAGGATGAGCGTGGCAATCTCAATATGCCTCGAATGAACAACATCATGTTTTTCCAACGCTTTACTTTACTTAGGAGATTGCGCAGCTTGTTCCGAACATAGTGAGGAATCCCGTTCCTTCCGCCACTCAAAAGGCGGACAGGCGCAATGACAAGTTAGTGTTTCAAAAAAGTGGAGAGGAGTCAGCAGCCCTCCATCTTGACAATACTGGAAATATATATAGTATTTCTATATATGTCAGAATGGATCAAAGCAAAGCGGATGAGCGTATTCACCTCGATACCGTACGGAGGCAATCCTGCATGGGTTGTATTGTCGGCAAGCGGTCTGGCTGATGAAACCATGCGCAAGATAGCGAATGATCTTAATCCTTTAACAGATACTGGTTTTGTTTTGCCTGAACAAACAAAAGAAGCTGATATTTATCTGCGTTTCTTTACGGGTAGTGGCGAGGTTAACTTCTCTGGTCATACAGCTATAGCAACATACTTTGCTCTCAGTGGCGAAAACCTAATAGCCGTTAAGGAACCCAAAACAACCATTCGGCAAAGAACCAAAGCCGGCATTCAACAGGTGGATTTGAGGGTGAAAGGTGATAAGATAACTCGGGCAACCGTGGTTTTAGCTAAACCAAACTACATGGAGCCATCGGTCAATCCAGTTGCAGTCGCTAAGTTCTTGGGTCTGACAGCTGATGATCTTACGGGTGTAGGTTTACCTTTTGACATTATTTCGGCGGGTTTTTATGATCTGATCGTGCCATTAAAGTCCCTTAATGATATGCAGAAACTGAAGCCGAATTTTTCAATAATGGATAGTGTGTGCACGCGCCTTGGCATACATGGCGTAATTGTTTTCTGCAGAGAAACCTTTGATGCCGGTAATGATGCCTTTATGCGCCATTTTGCTCCTACATTGGGTGTTAATGAAGACCCTATTTCTGGTGCCGCAGCCGGCAGCCTTGGTTGTTACATGATTCGCCACAAAGTAGTTACACAGACCAATTTTACGCGAATTATCATTGAGCAAGGTTATTTGCAGGGACGAAAAGGCAGGGTTTTTGTCCATGTTGAGACTACCCGTGACCAGATATTGAGAGTAAGAGTGGGTGGTAATGCAGTTCTTACATTTACCGGCTATATCCTGGCGCCTTAGCGTTCTAACCCCAAATATATAACAAAATAGTAATAGTTTAGTTTTTCCTAAATCGTTTTCCAATAAACAAAGAACAAATAGACAAGCGGAGTAGCAGAACTTGTTCTGCGCTGTTTTGGTGCGAGACAAGTCTCGCTACTCCAATTTTCAGGTCTCGCTGCTCCAATTCTTAGGAAAAACTTACCTAATTACAAAAAATAAAACACGTACTATTTGTTATTTTTTTCGTCTTTTTGGGATAATAATTTTAAGAATATCTTTACTATTGCTGGGTCAAACTGACTGTTTGAAGCACGCTTCAACTCCTCAATCGCTGCTTGTTTAGTCATTGCTTTTCGATAGGGTCGTTCTGAGGTCATAGCATCAAAAGCATCAGCTACTGCAATGATCCTGGCGATAAGGGGGATGTCTCCTTTGGTTAGACCCTCAGGATATCCTGACCCATCATAGTATTCATGGTGACTCCTGACACCTTTAAGTGCCTCAATGAGTTCGCTAAAACCAGCGAGCATATAATAACCTCTCATTACATGCATGGTGACTTCATCCCTTTCCTCTTGGGTTAGTGCCCCCGGTTTAAGTAATATGCTCTCGTCAATTCCGATTTTTCCAAAGTCGTGTAATATTGCCGCGACCTCTAGAACAACTTTCTCATTTTCAGAAAAACCAATATTATCAGCAATACTCAAGCAATAATCAGTTACCCTAATGCTGTGACCGTCACGGTAAGGTATTTTGCAGTCTATTTCCTCGCCAATTTCTCTTAAATCTTTTAGTGCCTGTTTTGGATTTTCATGCAGGGTTCGAGCGATAAGACCCAAACAGCGGATAATTTCATCGATGTCGATTTTCTGGCTCTGCTGTTCTTTCATACTTAAGTATATTTGTTTCTGAACTGATGTCAAGAAGCGACTTAAGTATCGCGATACAATCGTCAGAAAATAGTGCCTTTCTCATGTCTCATGGTAATGTTGACTATCTGAGAAAAATGATTATACTAAATTCCATGTTAAAAGGGTTTCTTGGCGGTATTCATCTTTTAGAAAACAAGTTTACTGAAAACCTTGCTATTGAAGTTATGCCAGCACCAAAGCGGGTATACATACCATTATCTCAGCATGCAGGCAAGTCAGCTAAACCCGTTGTACAAAAGGATGATTTTGTGAAAATCGGTACGAAAATTGGTGAAAGTGAAGGCTTCATTTCTGCATCAGTCCATGCTAGTATCTCAGGCAAAGTCTTGGATATCAAGCAGCACCCGCATCCTGTTTTGGCTTCAGCCGAGTGCTGCATTATCGAATCAGATGAAACAGAAGACTGGGCAGCAGGGATGAAAGAGAAACATGATTATGAAAACCTTCCAAAAGAAGAACTCCTTAGTATTATAAAAGATGCTGGTATTGTTGGTTTGGGTGGTGCAGCATTTCCGACGCACGTAAAGCTATCACCACCTCCAGATAAACCAATCGAATATTTGTTAATAAACGGTTGCGAATGTGAACCAAGGCTCACTGCTGATCACCGGTTAATGCTTGAGTATCCTATTGGAATTATTGAAGGTGCCAAGTTATTTCAACAAATTCTCGATACTAAACATTTGATATTTTGTATTGAAGACAATAAAAAGGAAGCAGCTAAGATTTTCATCAATGAAAATGAAGAGGTTAGGGTATTGAAGACAAAATATCCCCAAGGTGCTGAAAAACAGCTGATAAAAGCAGTGCTCAATCGTACTGTTCCCAGAGGAGGATTGCCCATGGATGTAGGTTGTGTAGTGCAGAATGTGGGTACGTGCTATGCTGCATTTCAGGCAGTTAAGTTCAGGAAACCATTGATCGATCGAGTCGTTACGGTTACTGGCGACGGGGTAAAAGAATCCAAGAATTTACTCATCAGAATCGGTACATCGGCGATCGACGTGGTCAACTTCTGTGGTGGTTTTGTCGATCAACCCAAGCGGATTATTTTCGGCGGTCCAATGATGGGTATTTCCCAGTATGCTGAGGATGTGCCTATAATAAAAGGTACATCAGGTATCTTGGTTAGTAAAGAGGTCAGTAGTTATGAAGAGGGACCATGTGTTCGCTGTGGTTGTTGCGTTGATGTATGCCCGATGGGACTGATGCCGACGGAAATCTACAAACTGGTAAAGAACAAAAAATTCCTGAAATCAAAGGACTATGGTGTGCTTGATTGCATTGAATGTGGTTGTTGCGCTTATGGTTGTCCTTCAAAGATACCGCTTGTGCACTATTTGAAATACGGAAAGAATGAGGTCTGGAGATTATCAAAGAAATGAAAGATCTATTGATCGTTTCTGCATCACCCCATATTAGCGGAAGACTCGACATTTCGTTGGCAATGAAGGCAGTGATCCTTGCTCTCTTGCCAGCTCTTATGTTCAGCGTCTATATATTTGGCTGGCGCGCATTGCTAGTAACCGTCATAACTATTGTTTCCTGCATGATAAGTGAAGCAATCATGCAGAGGATGTTGGGCAAGAAGATAACCTTAGATGATGGCAGCGCAGTGCTCACTGGTATCTTATTAGCCTTCAATCTTCCACCCGGCGTACCGCTTTGGTTGCCAATTGTTGGCAGTGTTTTTGCAATTGTTTTTGCCAAGCAGCTTTTCGGTGGTCTGGGTTACAATTTCATTAATCCGGCGCTTGCGGGTCGGGCATTTTTAATGACTTCGTGGCCATCTTTTATGACCAAGGAGTGGTTAATACCTACAGGTAGTACATTATCAGGTATTGATAGTATCACGAGCGCGACACCATTGACCCTGCTCAAAAACCCAGCAAATTTCGGACCACCAGAAGTCATTATACAACGACTTAATGAAATGGCAACGATCAAGAACCTTTTCATCGGAAAAGTTGGAGGGTGCCTTGGTGAAACTTCAGCGCTCCTTCTACTTATCGGCGGTTTGTTTTTGATAATTATTGGTATCGTGGACTATCGGATTGTAACGGGGTATTTGGTGAGTTTCGGGATACTCGCGTTCGTTCTGCCAACCAAGGCTAACTTGCCTTTCCATCTCTTCTCAGGTGGTTTGTTCCTTGGTGTCTTTTTCATGGCAACTGACTGGGTAACTTCGCCGGTAACCAAGAAGGGACGGTGGATTTTCGGCATTGGCTGTGGAGTTCTCACCGCGGTCATACGGATATGGGGAGGTTATCCTGAAGGTGTATCTTATTCAATCCTTCTTATGAATGTATTCACACCGCTGATTGACCGTTTTACAAAAGAAAGGATTTTTGGTGAAAAGAAGAAAGGGGTGAAGCTGTGACCAGTACAAGATCGATGGTCGTAACACTTTTTATTGTTGCACTCATTTGTTCAGTTATTTTATCCTTCGTATACTCATACACTGCGCCGCAAATCGAAGAAACGCAAAAAGCATTGACCCTTGCCGGTCTGAAAGAAGTGATAGTCGCTCAAGAATTTACTCCAGTGATGCCAGATACGGTGTGGGAGGCTATTGATTCCACGCAAAATGTTGTGGGCATTGTTTTTCGCGTTTTTCCACAGGGCTATGGTGGTCCCGTTCCGATCATGGTGGGTCTTGATCTGGAAGGAAAAATCACTGGTATCAGGATCGCCAGTGCAGCTGAGGGACTTAAGGAAACACCGGGCTTAGGCGTCAAAATTATTGAGCCTAGCTTTCGAGATCAGTTTATTGGCAAGACAATTGATAATATCCTTCTGAAAAAGGATGGGGGCGAGATTGATGCGATAACAGCTGCAACAATTTCATCGCGCGCAGTATGCAATGGGATAAAACAAGGTATTGAGGAATTCGCCAGTTATTTGTGTCCACCACTTGATAAACGTTGTATCTTCCCTGATGCCCAGGATTTCATTGAAGCTATAACAGATACGCTCTGGTATGCGCTTGGGGAAAGCGATACGCTGGGTATAGTTTTTATTGCAACAACTCAAGGATATGCAGACCAGATTGAATTTATTGTTGGGTTAACCATAAAAGGACAAATAACTGGCGTTGAAATACTTTATTCAAACGAAACGCCGGGTATTGGTGATGTTATAAGAGATAAGGAATTTCTGAATTCTTTCAAAGAGAAAATGCCTGATGCGATAACCGGCGCAACAGTTTCTTCTGAGGCATTGATCAATGGTATAAAGGAAAAAGTCGAGATCTATAAGGATTATCTAAAATGAAGAAGTCGCAAATTTTCACTCGCGGTTTGATCAAAGAAAATGCTGTTCTCGTTCTGATGATCGGTTTATGTCCTGCACTGGCAGTATCTGGTACGGTGCGTGATGCTTTTGGTATGGGACTTGCTGCTACTTTTGTACTCTTTTTTTCTAATATAATAATTTCGATAATGAGAAAGAGGATACCGAATGAGGTAAGGATACCTATATTTATTTTAATTATATCCACTTTCGTGACGATCATTGATTATTTTATGCAGGCGTTTCAACCAAACCTGTATCAAGCCCTGGGTGTTTTTGTACCACTCATCGTAGTTAACTGTATGATCTTGGGTAGGGCTGAGGCTTATGCTTCAAAAAATTCAGTAATTAATTCGGCACTCGATGGCCTTGGCGTTGGTTTAGGGTTCACCCTTGCCTTGACTGTCATGGGTGCGATAAGGGAAATTTTTGGTAATGGTACTCTTTTGGGTATGGCGATATTTGGTGAAGGGTTTAAGAATGCGCCGGTTATCTTCATGATACTTCCCCCGGGAGCGTTTCTTGTTATTGGTGTTATGAAGGCATTGATAAACAGATATTCTAAATAGGAGACTAGAATGAAAGATCCTGCATTAATCTTCCTGGCTGCTTTTCTTGTAAACAATATCGTATTGATGCGTTTTCTCGGTCTATGTCCGTTCTTTGGTGTTTCTAATGCAGTTGAGACTGCTACTGGTATGGGTATGGCAGTTATTTTTGTTATGACCCTGGCTTCGTGGATTACGTGGATTGTATACCACGGAATTCTCTTGCCGTTTGATCTTGTCTTTTTGCGAACCGCGGTATTCATTCTGACGATCGCTTCACTCGTCCAACTCGTTGAGATGTTCTTGAAAAAATCTTACCGGACCCTATATAATGCTCTGGGTATCTATTTACCGTTGATCACGACCAACTGCGCAATCCTCGGTGTTACTTTCTTGACTATCGACAACAAGTTCAATTTCTTAGACAGTACGATTTTTTCCATCGGTACAGGTCTTGGATTCATGGTCGTTATGATAACATTTGCGGCAATCAAGGAGCGGCTTGACCTTGCACCGATAAACCCGTCAATAAAAGGTTACCCCATTTCTTTTATAGCCGCAGGCTTGATGGCACTTGCCTTTTTAGGCTTTTCCGGTCTGTTCGGCTTAACGTAAAATTCAAATTAAAATATAATATTACTGTTCGAGCGGCGAAGTCGAGAACCTCATATAAAATAGTTCCATTTGTAGTTGCCCGATTCATCGGGCGTAATATCATTACCTGAAGTTGTTACTCAGATCAAAATTCATCAACTTTCCTGTCATTGCGAATCCCGAGCTTTTCGAGGGAGAAAGCAATCTCACAAATAGCATTTACTCTTCGAGCTTGTCGAGAACCCATATCTGTCATTGCGAATCCCGAGCTTGTCGAGGGAGAAGCAATCTCACATTTTCTGTCTAATCGTAGTGGTCGCATTTATGCGACCCTTTGTTTGATAAACCCCGTTGGAAATCTCATACGAACTATCGGCGTCAATTTGTCGAAGCCCATAAATCTTACCCAATTCTTTGTATCGCTGCTGCTTTCCAATGCTGCATTGCTTTTTCAGTCAATTTATATGGCAGCTTGCAAGATTTTATTCCTTCGAGACATTTTTCAAAAGATACGACTTGGGACATGACGTTATAGAGATGTGCTGCTGCAATTGCAGCCTTATCTGCGGTACAAAAATACAAATTCTGATATTCGGGTTTTAATAATGCAGCAATTGATTCAGCTTCACCTGCCTGTATCTCAAGTCTATTCTCACACGCCTTCTTTATTGCTGTTTGAATTTCCTCAATTGGCATTGAAATTTTGACTATTTTCCCACTGACTATGTCTTTTTTGAGATCTAAATAATGTTTTTCCTGTAGGTCATCTTTAAAATATTGTGCTTCTTTTAGGACAGTAGAAGCAAAATGTATTCTATAATGTGATTTTAGAATCTTCCATATTCCTAAATTGTGGGCATCAATTATGATAACAGCATCACACAAGAGTAATTTCAATATCAGATTCTTCCCTCAAAACCAGACCAATATTCGCAAAAACATCTTCTAATTTACTGACCGATATTTCAAGATATTCAGCAGCCCGCATTTGCGACATTTGACCCTGATTGACCGCCTCAAAAACCATACACACATATTTTTGTGAGATATGTGGGATGTCCCTGTTTTCTTTTTTCCTGAGATCCTTATCGTATTCTTTTATGTCTTCTGAATCCAAAATATCCTTAGCCAGACTCTTCTTTAATCTTCTGATATTGACGAGCCGCCAGAGTAAAGCAGATAATGAAACACCAAAATCATACGCCATAGCAATTAAGCTGGCGATGCCGATTTTCTCTTTTTTCCGTCTTACATCGATTTCTTTATCGAGTGCATTTTTTGGCAATAGAAGTGCTGCGGCAAAGGCGTTTGCACATTTTTCAGATAAATTTGTTTCATTCTCTCCGCATTTATCAGAAATAGATTTCTTATATATGATATGAAATAATTCGTGGGCAATATCAAATCTTTGACGCCAGGGTGCGTCGTTTTGGTTCACGCATATTGCAGCATTATCATTAGCTATTAGCGATATCGCGGATGCACCTTCAGGTAAAGGTAAGTAGAAAATTGGTAAATTGTATTCGTTTTCCAGAATAGATGCTAAGGATAATGCGGGTCTGTCACCAAGCTTTAATAATCCAGAATAGGTTTCACCGAGGCTGTCCGCATTTCTAAGGTTCATATCACTAATAGGTTGTACAGGTAAATTGAGATTAGAGGTGGACAGATCCAAGATCTTAATGAGATGTACATACCGTTCGAAAAACATTGTGAATTTGGCTTGAGCAGATTTATCCTCAGGTGGATTGGGATCTGACCGCCAGAAAATTCTCATTTTATCTGGTTTCGGTTCATCTAGAAGAAAAAGGTTGATGTCAAATGAATATGCC
>JAUWGT010000110.1 GCA_030606265.1 Candidatus Stahliibacteriota bacterium
AAAGAACCAAAATGGGAGGGATTTCTATATAGAGCTTCTGGCAGAGCCGAAAGAGCGTCCCCCGTAAAAGTATATCTTTAAACATACGAATACTTGCTACAATAATATTTATTCTATTTTTGAACTTTGCGATCATCTCAAGCGTTTCTGCGTAGGAACCGATAGCGAGAATTCTTTCGCGACTCAAAAGATCGCAAAGGCGTTTTCTAATACCTTTATTTGGTTCGATTAGCAGAATCATAATGTTGGTAATTATAGAAACATAATCCCGGTTGTCGAGGATGTACAATTGAATACCGTCTCATTTTGTCACTTTGTTAATTGAAAAATGAGCAAAAACAATCCTGAAAAGTCTCTACTAAATAATAGCCGATTTATCCAATTCCGGCTGAATGCTAACAATTCTAATACCTGCATTCTAATAAGAAGGGGTTGCTGCTAAAGGTGACTAACTATTATGCATGGGGCCATAAATGCTCAATATAAAGTCATGCGTTCATTCAGAAATTCGGGAGAGATTTTGCCTTCCGAAACAAGCCTTCTTTTTGACTGCTCCATATTTTGCATACCGAGTTGACGTCCTGTTTGTATGACTGACTCTATCTGGAATATTTTTTTTTCTCTTATAAGATTGCGTACCGCCTGAGTTGCGATCATTAACTCAAATGCTGCGACACGCCCCGGTTTGTCCAATCGTGGGTAGAGTCGTTGGGCGATCACTGCCTGAAGCGATTCTGAGAGCTGTATGCTTATCTGGGCTTGCTGTGTGGTTGGGAAGACATCTATTATCCTGGTAATCGTTTTTGGCGCACTGGAGGTGTGAAGTGTTCCAAAAACCAAATGTCCCGTTTCAGCCGCAGTAAGTGCGAGGGCGATTGTCTCTAAGTCCCTCATTTCACCAACCAATATGTAGTCAGGATCCTCTCTCAGGGCACTCTTCAAGGCATCAGCAAATGAATGGGTATTACTTTTTACCTCACGTTGATTAACAACACATTTTTTCGAAGAGTGAATGAATTCAATAGGATCTTCAATAGTTATTATATGACCATCTTTCTCATTATTAATATAGTTTATCAGTGTAGCAAGCGTGGTGGATTTTCCGCTACCAGTCGGTCCGGTTACGAGGATAAGCCCATAGTCCAAATCGATTAGCTCCTTAATTACGTTTGGCAGACCTAGTTCTTCAATTGTGAGCATGTTATTCGGAATGGCTCTGAAAACTGCACCGAGCCCGCGTCGTTGGTGAAAAACATTCACTCTGAATCGTCCTATATCGGGGAGATCAAGGGAGAAGTCAATTTCATGATCTCCTTCAAGTGCTAGGATCTGTTCTTTAGTGCAGATTTGGTCTATCAGATTTTGTGCGGTTTCTTGACTGATGGATTTTCCATCGATGTTTTTCATGGAGCCATGGATTCGCAACATTATCGGAGAACCAGCACTGATATGAAGATCGCTTGCTTTCGAACCAACTGTATGCTGGAGTAACCGCTGCATTTCCATCATTATCCCTTATCTCCTTTTTCTTTTCTGATAGTCATAACGATTTCAATGGGAGCATTTCTTGTCGTTACCTTACCTTGTTTATCAGTGAATTCAATGGTTGCATTTTCAGTCACGATCTTGACAGCTGTGTCATCAACTTTTTTCTGCTGCAAACTCTCTTCCATTTGCTGAGACAAAAAAAATTTATTCAGTAACTGTTCAATTTTATGAGGATCAGCTCCTGACGTAACCACCTCTTTTGTGGTGAAGCGTTTGACCTCCTGTGTGGCTATTGTTTCAGTGGGGTCGCCTAATGCGATGTATATTCTATCTTCAGTTTCATAGAGTGGTAATATGCTATTATCATATAGAATATTCTCCGGGAATGCGTTAATGAGCTTCTTATCTAACATTTCAGGTCGGATTTCTACAAACGGTATATCAGCTTGTTCACTAAGTATCCAGACCAAGTCTTTTGAAGACAGGTGACCCAATTCAATAAGGATTTCCCCAAGTCTTTTTTCTTGTTCTTTCTGGAGTACAAGAGCCTTTTTTAGTTGGGCTTCAGTGATTATACCGTTTTTGACGAGAAGTTCGCCAATGCGGGGTTTCATCTACGTCCCGATGAGTTCAAACACTTTGGATTTGAGTGTCTTCATGTCGATCGGTTTCGTAAGAAAAGCCGCCACATCCGAGGCGCTCACTACCACATCATCCTTCATCAGCCGGTAAGCAGAGCAGATAATTATGGGGATTGATTTATTTCTTTCTCGGATACGTTCAATTGCCTCGAGGCCATGTGTCCCGGGCATCTTTATATCGATAATGAGTAAATCACAGGGTTCTCTCGTTATCATTTTCAATGCCTCGCGACCATCAGATGCTTCGATTACTTCATAGGCATCATTGAGTGCTTCACTGAGTAATAGCCTGATTGATTCTTCATCGTCACAAAGCAAAATTCTTTTTTTCATTTGGTAGATTATACAGCCACATTGATGTAAGGCAATGATGGAAAGTACTTATTCCCACATAGGTATAATTACTTGGGTCAAGTTTTAAATAGTCAACATCTTCCCATAACGTACGGATTTGCTTACAGCTCATTAGATTTGGAATTTGTCAAGAGGTTAATGGAGCTATTCAGGATTCAAAATTTGACCCCATACTCGCCACCGATTTAGTTTGAAATTCTTCAAATGATATCTTCCTCTTGTTAAAGAGCTCCAGGCAGGTATCAACGACTTCTGGTTCATAAAGAACGCCTTTGTTCTTTTTAATTTCAGCTAACGCTTTATTCAAGCCTGGTGCTGGCCGATAAGGACGATGCGAGGACATCGCTTCGATAACATCTGCTACAGCAAGTATTTTTGCCTCTAATAATATCTCATTACCCTTGAGTCCTTGAGGATATCCTGAGCCATTAAGCCGTTCATGATGTTGCAGAACGATGTGCGCAATTGGCCACGGAAAATCTATCTTTTTCAAAATATCATAGGCGATTTGCACATGGGTTTTTACTATTCGATATTCAGCATCAGTTAGTCTACCTGGTTTGCTCAAAATCTCTGTAGGAACACCTATTTTGCCAATATCGTGAAGTAAACTAGCGAGACGTAATCCTTCCATTGTGTCATCGGGCAGGTTCATATATCCGGCAATTGTACACGCCAGTTTTGTCACAATGCGTTGATGGTTTTGAGTAAACGGATCTCTCTGTCCCAAAACCGATGAAAGTGCGTCGACGGTTTCTTCGAATATCAACCGCAGTTTATTATAACCCTTTTCTATTTCTTTCTTTTCTTCGTTTGTTTTTTTCTTCTCATTGGTGTTACGACGAAGTTCTGTCAACTCGTTGATAAGTTGCTTTTTTGTTTTATTCTCATCTTTCACTGTTTGCGTCCTAACCTAAAACAATCCCGCGTCAATTGCATGTGTACTACCTAAATCTGAATCCATTTTCTTTAAATAATCGTAAACATATGTCGGCTATTTGTGGATCATACAGAGTTTCTTTTTTCGAAGTTATTACTTCCAAAGTCGTGGTGACGTCATACGCTGGACGGTATGGTCGGTGTGATAACATAGCCTCAACCACATCTGCAACTGCCAGAATTTTCGCACCCTGTTTGATTTGACTTTCAACGAGTTCTTGCGGGTACCCAGAACCATCAAGACGCTCATGGTGTTGAAGAACGTAATCTGCTACTGGCCATGGAAAATCAATCCGTTCTAAAATGTCATACCCAATTTGCGAGTGGGTTTTTACTATCTCAAATTCTGCGTCGGTTAGCTTGTGTGGTTTATTCAATATTTCAGCTGGCACGTGTATCTTTCCAATATCATGGATCAGTGCTGCCATTCTAATACCCTCAATTTCGTCTTCTGGGGTATCCATCTCTTTCGCAATTACTACGGTAAGAAATGCAACCCGTTTTTGATGGCCTGCCGTGTATGGGTCTCTCATCTCAGCTGCATATGCTAATGCATTCACAGTTGATTCAAGAGCTTTTCTCAATTTATCAGAGCTTTCTCTCAATTTTTGCTCAGTTCGATGTTTATAAAGAGCAATTTCGACAGTTGTTCGTAATTCTCCATCTTTAAATGGTTTTATAATATAGCCATAGGGTTTGGTGATCTTTGCACGTTGCAATATTTTATTATCAGCATATGCAGTCAGGTAAACAATTGGTATATTAGCGTATTTTCGTATTTTTGACGCGGCGTGAATTCCATCTAAATTGCCATTGAGAACTATATCCATTAATACCAAATCCGGATTATCTGCTTTCACTTTTTTGATTGCTTCTTTACCTGAGAACGCTATACTTGTAACCTCATAACCAAGGCTCTCTAATGTATACTTTATGTCCTTTGCGATCAGGGAGTCATTCTCGACGATCATCACGCGCGGTTTTTGCCTTAGGTGATGATTTTTTTCTTTTTCGTCATTTCTTTTTTTCATATTATCATGTTTCTGGTTTGATCTTGTTACGTTGTGACTTGCGCGTACGAGCCACGAGTTCGGCAATAGAACACGGAGACTGGAGGTTGTAGTATGTCGTGCCGATATCCAGTACTAATTCGTATACTCTTCTGCGTCTTGACTTATGAATGTCGATATTTTGGTGTAAGCGATCGATAAGTACTTTATCACCGTCTTTGCTCGCTTCTATAGCAACGACTGCGAATATACTCTCTGCATAACGGGCGATGACGTCTGATCTTCGGAAGGTTTGTTTGAGGATATTGGCAGTATCAATCAAGGCATTTTTTTGTTCTTCAAAACCAAAAGTATTTGATATTTCATTGAAATTACTTATCTCCACCAGAAAATACATCAGGCCTTTTCCCACCCGGTTTGCAAGTTTTAAATAATGTTGACTGAGAATAAATAACGATTGTCTTGTGTAGAGACCAGTGAGTTTGTCAATGAGTGTAAGATTGCTGAGTTCATGCTGTATCTCGTGTTGCTCTACAGCATATTTGATTAAATGTCTAAGTTGTAAACTATTTGTTTTACCCTTAATAATATAGTCTTCCGCACCTAATTGTGCTGCTCTTACTGCAAGCGGCTCTTCTTCTGGTGAAGCTAGGACGATGATCGGCACATCAGACGTCCGCTCATATAATCTGCTAAACGTATCTTGCACTTGAGAATCAGGTAAAGAGAGGTCAAGCAAAACTATGTCAATGCCACCCGCCAACAATTTCTCCAAACCACTTTCTAAACAGTCAACGTGTATCAATTCAAATGATGTTTCTATTGCGTCGGTGAGCATTTCTTGCATGATATCGGCATCGTCAATATTGTCTTCAATCATGAGGACTTTTTTGATTGAGCCTTCTTTCAGTTGGGGCTCAAATCGGTTTTCTGAATCCAGATCTATTATATTCATGCTAAGCACCTATCAGTTCAAAAACCTTCATTTTCAGCGCTTTGATATCTATTGGTTTTATGATGAATGCAGCGACATCAGAGTTCTTGATTGTGAAGTCGTCCTTCATTTTACGGTATGCAGTGCATACTATTATTGGGATTTCCTGGTTTCGTTGTCGTATCTTCCCAATCGCCTCTATACCGTGCATATGAGGCATTTTTATATCGATGATGATAAGGTCAAGGCTTTCGCTTTCGACCACGTTCACAGCCGTTCTGCCGTTTGATGCCTCGACTATTTCACAATAGTTAAATAGCATTTCACTGAGTGATAGTCTTATCGGTTTTTCATCATCGCACACTAAGATTCCTTTTTTTACCGTCTTATACCTTCTTGTCTTTTCTTTTTTGTTGTTTTCTACCATCCTTTTTCTTTATTTGTTTTTTACTACCAATTTCAGATTTATCTGAATCTTGCTCTGTCTTTCTGGGCAGGAATACGCGCACTGTTGTACCGACGCCTTCCTCACTCTCAATATCGATCTTGCCGTTGTGTTCTTCAGTTATTTTTATGACAATAGCAAGACCCAAGCCTGTACCTCTTTCTTTTGTCGTATAGAATGGGGTAAGCACATTTTTGAGATGTTCTTTGGGTATGCCTGCACCGTTATCGGTAATTTCGGTGATGACCCACTTCTTGTTTGACGTAAATTTGACCTTCAGGTGACCATCTTTATCCATAGCCTCCACGCTATTGGTTATCAGATTTACAAATACTCGTCTTATGGATTCTGTTTCTCCTTCAATCACTGGTGTTTTATCAGGCTTTATCGTCATTTTGATATTCATATCTCTGACAATTTGGTCAATCAGAGACCCCAGGTCTATTTCTGCCAGTCTCGATTCTTTTCTCTTTGTTTTGGCGAAAGCGAGTATATCTTCAATAATATTATTTATTCTAGTTGCTCCCTTTGTTATTTCGTCGCTATATAGATTGATCTTTTCCCTTTTTTCGGTGCTTACTATCAAATGGGCAAAACCGTCAATAGCAGCCAAGGGATTTCGGATTTCATGTGCCACCCAACTCGCCATCTTTCCCAGATATGAAAGCTTTTCTGCGTGTTTCAACTTCTCTTGCAGAGATTTTATTTCTGATAGATCTTTGAAAATCGTAACACATCCAGAAAATCTGTTTTCCAAACCACTTATTGGGGAAATGGAAAGACCGATGGGTATTGATTTGCCTTTCTGATTGTGTATTGTAACTTCATCTCTGCCTACGGTTGAACCAGTGACAATTGACTGCTCCATTTTTCTCCAGAGCGCATCAAGCCCTTTTATATTTCTTATATCTTTACCAGTTGTTTTAGCCTTGCTTGAACCTAAGATTCTGGTGGCTTCAGGGTTGATGGTGGTAATCGTACCATCGTTGTTAATGGCAATTACACCACTAGGGAAATTGTTGATGATTTTCTCAGTGTACCTACGTAAGGCAATCTCTTCCGCGGCGATTCTGTCTACTTCTTTCTTTAGTTCGCGATTAAACATCTCTAGTTCTTCTTTTTTCTTTAGTTCCCGACGCGTGCTTGCCGACCAGTAGCTGCTTATCAGTGATATAATGAAAAGGAAAGGAACCCGCAACAGGATAACTGGACTGAAGATTGAGATCCCTGGGTTTGATCGATAAATGAGCCACCCGTATATGAGGCTTGCCACAATTGCAGTAGGGAGGCTGCCGCCAATATCCTGGCTGACTGATGCGATGAAGATGACGAGGAAATAGATCAGGAAAAAGTCAGTCTCAGCTCCCTGAATAAAATATATGGTTAAAGAAATAGTGATGATATCAAACAAGAAAACGAAGAATGAGAAAAGGGGTTTAGTGAATATTTTCTCAGATAAAAAATAGAATACGAGGTTGGAGATCAAGTACAAAAGGGCGATGGAGTATCCTGGGCTGGGAAAGACAAGACCCTTTTTTGAATACGTCATAACAAGGACAGTACATAGGATTAGAATAAAGCGTAGGAACAGGAGGGTCTTTTTCTTCATGATATTATGAGGTTGCGGAAGCTGGGGCGTGTGCCCCAGCTTCCGCGGAGGAAGGTATGAAGACCATCCATACCAAGAAAGTCCATGGTTAATCGATCACCTTGGTTCGCAATGCATATCTCACCATACCGGCTGTATTGGTCACGCCGAGTTTCTTCATGATATTCCATCTATGATGTTCAGCAATCCGCACGCTGATGTCTAACTTGTCAGCAACCTTCTTGTTGGAATTACCCTCAGCGAGCAGTGATAAGACTTCGCGTTCCCGGGGTGTCAACCCCCGCCTGACCGCACTTCCTCTTCTGCGTTCGGCGTTACTTCTGCGCTCAATTAAAGTTTTGATGACTTCATTGGAGAAGGTTGGAGAAATGAAGATGTCACCTGTTTTGATAGCTCTTATTGCAGCGATTAATTCTGAATCGGCATCTTCCTTAATCATATAGCCTTGAGCGCCGTTCACGAGACACTTATATGCGTATTCTTC
>JAUWGT010000086.1 GCA_030606265.1 Candidatus Stahliibacteriota bacterium
AGGAGCATTAGTAATCGGTGGAGGGGTAGCTGGAATCCAATCCGCTTTAGATCTGGCACATGCTGGTTTTAAGGTTTATCTTATTGAGCGTGGTCCATGTCTTGGCGGTCGGACTTCACAAATCCATAAGATCTTCACCTCGATGGACTGCACGGCTTGAATCCTCGGTCCTCGGCTAATGGATGTCGGTCGGCATCCGAACATTGAACTTTTCACAAACAGCGAAGTTGTTCAAGTCGAAGGAGCAGCTCCTGATTTTAAAATCAAAGTCAAACGTAAATCGACCTATGTTGATTGGAATAAATGTAATGGTTGTGGTGAGTGTCCTTCTGTTTGTCCAGTGAAACTCGATAACGAGTTTGAGCTGAATCTATCAAAGCATGAGGCAATATACCGTCAGTATCCGCAAGCCGTTCCGAATAAATTTCTTATTGATAAAAAAGGATGGCCGCCGTGCCGGTATGCTTGCCCGGCTGGGGTTAATGTACAGGGGTATGTTGCTCTTATATCTCAAGGTAAATTACAGGAAGCATTGGATTTAGAAAGACGTGACAATCCCTTTCCATCAGTTTGCGGAAGAGTATGCACTCACCCTTGTGAATCAGAGTGTAAACGTAAAGATATTGATGAACCTTTAGCAATAGCGCAGTTAAAACGTTTCATTGCTGATCAAGAACCAGTAGATAAAGAACCAGTCGCAATGCCAGAATTGACCAAAGATAAGGTTGCCATTGTTGGTGCTGGACCTGCTGGTCTGTCGGCTGCCTATTTTCTTGCCAAACAAGGGTACTGTCCAACCGTCTATGAAGCCACTGATCATCCTGGAGGACTCCTATACTGGGCAATACCCAGATTCAGGTTACCCGAAAAATCCCTTAAACGCGATTTAGATTATATAAAGAGCTGGGGTGTTAAGATTAAAACCGGCATTGCGCTTGGTAAAGATTTCGGAATTAAGGATATCTTCGATCAAGATTTCAAGGCAATCTTCCTTGGCATAGGCGCTGCAAAGGAAAAATCCATGGGGATCGAAGGCGAGGATTTACAGGGGGTGGAATTCTGTGTCGAGTTTCTTAAAAAAGCGATTATGGACCATAAAACCCCGGTTGGTAAAAAAGTTGCTGTGATTGGCGGTGGGAATTCCGCGGTTGATGCTGCCCGTACTGTTTTGCGTCTGGGTGCAGAAGAAGTTTTTATTGTATATCGCCGGTCACAGCGAGAGATGCCGGCTAATGAAGAAGAAGTGCTGGAAGCTGAAAAGGAAGGGATTAAAATCCATTTCTTGGCGGCGCCAACCAAGGTTTTTGGTGAAGATGGCAAGGTCACCGGGATAGAGTGTATAAAGATGCAACTTGGTGAACCTGATGCCTCGGGAAGAAGAAAACCGGTACCAATCGAAAGTTCTGAATTCACCGTAGATCTTGATATGGTTATTATGGCAATCGGTCAAGCTGTCGATGTTTCATTTCTAAACAAGGAAAATCAATTTGAGTTAACACGCTGGGGAACATTCAAAGTTGACCCAGATACACTGCAAACAACTATTGCTGGCGTTTTTGCTGGTGGTGATGTTGTGACCGGACCAGCAACCGTAATCGAGGCAATTGCAGCCGGGAAAGAAGCTGCTGAATCAATAGATAGATTCATTAGAGGAGTTGATCTTAAACAAGGAAGAGAGAAAAAACCGGCGCGCGTTGCGGATGAGGATATCGATATCCCGGATGGTCTCGAGACAACCGCTCGGGAAAAAATGCCAGTCCTTGATCTGGAAAAGTCCAAAAAGAGCTTTGATGAAGTTGCACTGGGATTTTCTGCCCAGCAAGCAAAAAAAGAAGCTGATCGTTGTCTTAGTTGTGCAGGGTGTGCTGAGTGCTTGGAGTGTGTAAAAGCCTGTGAGCCTCAAGCGATTGTTCACGACATGGAAGATGAATTCATTGATCTTGATATTGGCTCGATCGTTGTGGCAAGCGGTATCGATTATCTCGATCCTAAAGAAGCGAGTGAATATGGTTATAAGCGTTTTAAAAATATCTATACCTCTTTTGAGCTGGAAAGAATAATGAGTGAAGATGGACCAACTAATGGTGAACTTCTTCTTAATAAAAAAAGAAAAGGACCTATACGTTTTGCATTTATTCAATGCGTTGGTTCGCGTAATATGCGACGGGATATCAATTATTGTAGCCGCATATGCTGCATGAATACGATAAAAGACAGTCTAGTATTAAAAGAAAACTATCCAGATATTGAAATTACAGTATTCTATATTGATATAAGGGCATTTGGTAAGGGTTTTGAAGAATTCTATAATCGTTCAGTAGAAAAAGGCGTGAAATACATTAAAGGAAAGCCATCCAAGGTCATTGAAGATGAAAATGGTGATTTAATCATTCATTATGAGAACGACCAGGGATACTCATCAAAAATGGTTTTTGATGCTGTCTGTTTAGCTTCAGCTTTGATTCCACCCAAGGGTTGCCAGGAACTGGCTGATATGCTTGGTGTTGAAACTGACCAAGATGGTTTTTTCAAGAATGCAGAGCCGGCGATTAAACCTCTGGAATCGACTAAACAGGGAATTTTGGTCTGCGGATGTGCAACCGGCCCCAAAGATATTACTGATTCTATCGCTGAAGCGAGTGGAGCGGCGGTTAAAGCATCACTGTTTCTCAAAGGGCATGAACTGGAGATTGAAGAGCCAGATATCGAACAAGTCGATATTTCCGGACCGCCAAGAGTCGGTGTTTTTGTATGTCATTGTGGACCCAATATTTCAAAGGTCGTTGATGTAAAATCAGTAGTAGAGTATGCCAAGACTTTGCCTGATGTTGTTTTTTCAGAAGACCTTATTTTTGCCTGTTCAGAGACTGACCAGCATAAGCTGCAGAAGCGTATTGCAGAACATAAACTCAATAGAGTCGTGGTCGCTGCATGTACGCCAAAGACTCATGAACCGAGTTTTCAGGATTCGTTGACCATGGTTGGTCTCAATCCTTACCTTTTTGATATTGCGAATATAAGAAATCAATGTTCATGGGTGCACCAGAAAGAACCTGAAAAAGCAACTTCCAAGGCAAAGGAATTGGTAAGAATGTCAGTCGCGCGTGTTAGAGAACTTAAACCCTTATATTTGAAAGAATTGTCAGTTAACCGGGATGTCGCAATAATCGGAGCTGGTATAACCGGGTTAAGGTGTGGACTTGACCTGCTTTTGCGTGGCTTTAAGGTTAAGATCATTGAGAAGAAAGAAGCTCCCGGAGGTTTGGTCCGAAACTTATCGAGTATCTATCCGAGTTTTAAACCGGGTAAAGAGATTGTAAATAAATTAATTGATGAATTTACCAAAGCAGGTGGCGAATTTTTGACTTCTGCAGAACTATTAGATGTTACGGGTTATGTCGGGAATTTTCAAGTGAAACTGAATACTAAAGGAAAAGAAAACGAATTTACAGTAGGTGCTATTGTATTAGCTACTGGCGCCAGTCTTTACGATCCAGCCCAAAGATATGGTTATAGCCGATATAAGAATGTGATAACGAATATGGAATTGGAAAAGAAAATATCGACAAATGATATTGAAGATATTAAATCGGTCGCCTTTGTACAGTGCGTTGGGTCGAGAGGGGATGCTGGTAATCCAGGATGTTCTCGATACTGTTGTCAAGCCGCAATAAAAGAAGCCATATATCTTAAAGAAAAAGGCATTGATGTCGCAATATTGAACCGCGGCGTCAGGGTTTATTCAAAGGGTGCTGAACAGATGTATCGGAAAGCACGGGAATTAGGTGTGCTCTTTTTACCGTACGAGGATGAGCCAGAGATTTCTGGTACAGATATGGCTAACCAAATAACGGTTTCATCAGTGGATCTCGATGCTGAGATCAGTGTGCCGGTTGACCTAATCGTACTTTCCGTAGGCATGGTTCCTGCCGAGGATTCTTTGCGCCTTTCCGAGTTATTAAAAGTACCAAGGGGTCAAGATAAATTCTTCTTGGAACGTCATTCGAAATTTGGTCCGGTTGAAACTACAGTTGAAGGAGTATTTTTGTGTGGTTGTTGTCAATTCCCGCAAGACATTGGGGATTCAATATCCCAGGCCTCGGCAGTTGCATCGAAAGTATCTGGACTGCTGAGCCGCGATAAAATAAGCCTGGCACCGATAACATCGATCGTTGATGAAGTCTATTGCCGCGGTTGTGGTCGATGTGCAGAGGTCTGTGAATTCCATGCCATTGAGCTTATTGAAAAAGATAAGGGAACTTTTGTTGCCCAGGTTAATGAAGCACTATGCAAAGGTTGTGGAACTTGCGTACCTGCTTGCCCGACCGGCGCAATTGACTTGAAACACTTCAAGGATGAACAGCTTGAGGCACAACTGGAAGCAATATTTGGTTAAATTGTTAAATGGTTAAATAATGAATTTATCAAATGAGAATTTCGAGCCAAAAATAGTAGCATTCTGCTGTAACTGGTGCTCTTACCCAGCTGCTGATGGTGCTGGTGTCTCACGCCTGCAATATCCTACAAATATCCGCATTGTGCGGGTTATGTGCGGCGGCAGAGTGACCCCAGGTTTGGTCTTAAAGGCATTTGAATTAGGTGCTGATGGCGTTTTAGTCGCCACGTGCCATTTTGAAGATTGTCATTATATGTTCGGTGCAAAAAAAGCAGCTGATGTCCACAAGATCACTGAACAACTTACTGCGATGATCGGTATTGAAAAGGAAAGACTCATGCTTGATTGGATCTCATCTGCCGAAGCCACAAAGTTTGCCAAAGTTGCTCAAGAGTTCACTACAACAGTGCGGAAGTTAGGGCCAAGTCCGATTAGTCGAAACAAACAAAATATATCATTTGAGAGCGAGTTGGTTAAAGAGAATAAACAATGATTGATGTTAATAGTTATTTGTTATTGGGCATCGCAGCCCGTATCGTCTTACGGCATGGTCATTCGGTAAGTAAACTAACAAACAACGATAAACTTTTAACCATACGGGCAGGCGCATCGTACAATAATAAACGAAAACAGTTGAATATGAAACTATTAATATCTTTAAAGCTATTATGAGTATAGCTAAAGCCATTAAAGAATCCCGAGCCTATTTATGTCTGGAATGCGGTAAATGTACTGGTTCATGTCCTGTCTCTCGTTTCAACCGTGGCTATTCGCCACGCATATTGGTTAATAAAGCAATTCGTAGTGGGCACCTTGAGTTATTAAAGGACAAGAATATCTGGGTTTGTTTGACATGTAAACTCTGTGATGAACGATGTCCAGCAAATATCGATTATATTGAACTCACCCTTGCTATACGCCAGGAAGCACAGAAAATCGGTGAAGAAGCGATCTGTTCGCATGGTGGTGCGGCACAATCATTGATGCGTATTATGTCGACACCAGATCTTCAACAGAAACGCATGGATTGGATTGATAATGATTTGGAAGTTGCTGGATCAGGTGAGACACTATATTTTGTTGGATGCCTGCCCTATTTTGATGTTCTTTTCAAAGATATCGAGGTCAATACAATAAAAGCTGCCAAAGCCAGCATAAAAATTCTCAATCATTTAGGTATCACACCGGTAGTATTACCCAATGAACGCTGTTGTGGCCATGATCTCTTATGGGGTGGTGAACTGGAGAATTTTAAAAAACTAGCGCAATACAATATTAATGAGATCAACAAAGCCGGAGTAAAAAAAATTATTTTTTCCTGCCCCGAAGGATATCGGACATTTAAAATTGATTATCCCAAATATTTTGAATGCAATTTTGAAGTGCAACATATTACTGAAGTCATAGCTGAAGCCATGGATCAAGGAAAAATAAAACTTAAGGAATTCGCCAAAACCGTTTCTTATCAGGATCCCTGCAGACTTGGAAGGCATCTTGGGATTTATGATGAACCAAGGAAAGCCATTACTTCGGTTCCGCAATTGAAATTGAAAGAGATGGTAAGGAATAGAAAGAGTGCAATATGCTGCGGGGTTAGTGCTTGGATGAATTGCTCCACATATTCCAAGAGTATACAACTCGCGCGCTTGAAAGAAGCCAAACAGACAGGAGCAGACCTTTTAGTGCTGGCCTGCCCAAAATGTGAGATTCACTTTAATTGTGCGATGAAGGATGATAAAGTAGGTGAGGATGTGAAGATTGAAACGATCCAATTGGTTACGCTTATTGCAGATTTGTTAGATGGTAGTTAAAATGGCAAAAGATAAAATAGTCGTAAATTACCGATTTCGCGAAAAGCTGAATAAAGTATCTGGCGGAAAGCATCATAATTATTGCTACCAATGTAGTGCTTGTGTTGCAGTCTGCCCGGCCGCAAGGTTTTCAAAGAAATTCAACCCGCGAAAAATATTATTAAAGGCATTATTGGGGATGGAAGAAGAGCTTTTAGGTCAGGATTCACCGATATGGCTCTGTACGAATTGCTATTCCTGTTATGAACGATGTCCGCAGGATGTGCGTCCTATCGAGGTGATTGTAGCGCTCAAGAACATGGCTGTAGAAAAAGGAACTGCACCTGCTAACTTGGCTAAACTTTCAGATAATATTGCAAAAACCGGCATGAGTGTGACTATATCTTCAGCCGTACACAGAAAAAGAGAACAATTAGGACTTCCACCACTGAAGACGATCCCGATCGATGAGCTACAAACAATCCTTGAAGATAAAGAAGTGACATCAACCGATGAAACGGTCGATAAATAGGGAGTTACTGTATTGATTGGATTATGCAAAAAGAAAGCCGTGGTACGATCATGAAGGTCGTGCCTTTCTGGGGTTGTATGATGCCCCTTAAATATCCTCAAATGGAATTGGCACTGAGAAATACTTTACCGCTATTAGGTGTTGAGCTTGCTGACATTGATGGTTTTACATGTTGCCCCGACCCTATTTACTTCAAGGCACGTGATAAAATGAAATGGCTGGTAACAGCGGCCCGAAATCTAGCAGTAGCTGAAGAGACTGGGCATATGCTGATCACGATGTGCTCGGGATGTATCTCAACTTTAAAAGAAGCGCAATTTCTCCTTAATGAAGACCCAGCATTGAAAGATGAAGTGAATAAGCGATTGAAAAAGGTAAATAGAGAATATAAAGGCAAGGTCATAATCAAGCATGCCGTTGAGATGATAAGAGATGACCTTGGTCTGGAAGCAGTAAAGAAATCAATAAAAAAACCCCTTGAAGGCATTAACGTAGCGATTCATTATGGTTGTCATCTATTAAAACCGAGTCAGGTTATGCATGTTGATGATGCTGATTACCCGAATATACTCGAAGACTTTATCACTGCTATAGGTGCCAATCCGATTGAACATTATGAAAAAGTATTGTGTTGCGGAAAGGGATGTATGGATGATGAACTACCCCTGGATATGACTGAAGCGATTTTTGTATCGATCGAAAAAAGCGGTGCCGACTGTATGGGTTTGATCTGTCCGACATGTTTTTCGTCATTTGATTTAGGTCAAATAATGATATCCCGCAAAAGGGGGAAAAACTATAATATTCCGGTTATTTATCTTTTCCAGCTGCTCGGTCTTGCACAGGGCTTGACTGTTGAACAGGTTGGTCTGCATACCCATCGAATAAAAGCAGACAAAGTATTGGAGAAAATAAATGGAAGTGTGAAAGTATGAAAAGTTTTAAGGCAAATACTAAATTCGAAACTCTAAATTCCGTCTCGTGTCGAACACTCGATGTGAGATATAAACAAATTCAAATGACTCAAATACAGAATCCAAAACTATTTCAACCTTGCTTTTCGTTTTATCAAGGTAGAGAATTGAGGAAGCGGTGTTTTGAACATTTGAATTTAGGATTTAGATATTGTTTAGGATTCAGAAATTTGAGATTAGGATTTATCCACAAAAGGAGGTGATTAAAGTGCCGCAGGATGATTTAAGGATTGGTGTCTTTGTGTGCGAGTGTGGTACCAATATAGCTGGTTCAGTTGATGTCGACAAACTCGTCGAGGACGCTAAAGAAATCGGTAATGTCGTATACACGGCAAAAAATCGATATATGTGTGCTGAACCTGGGCAAGCAGAGATAAAAAAGGCGATCAAAGAACAAAAACTCAACCGCGTTATTGTTGCTGCATGTTCGCCACGTATGCATGAGCCGACATTTCGGGAGTGTGTTTCTTCAGTAGGTCTTAACCCTTATCTCGTTGATATGGCAAATATCCGTGAACAATGTTCTTGGGTTCATATGGGCGATCGTGAGGCCGCGACAAAGAAAGCAAAAGATATTATGAAAGCTTATATTGCTCGAGCCCGTTATCTCGAAGCTCAGGATGAGACAGAAATACAAGTGACCAAAGCAACGCTCGTTATCGGTGGTGGCATATCTGGTATGCAATCAGCCCTTGACCTTGCTGATGCTGGTTACAAAGTATATCTGATCGAAAAAGAACCAAGTCTCGGTGGCATAATGGCTCAGCTGGCAAAGACCTATCCTACTATGGACTGTGCGATATGAATACTCGGTCCGAAGATGATGGATGTCGGTCGACATCCTAACATAACACTCTTCACATATAGCCAGGTAGAATCTATCTCGGGTTATGTGGGAAATTTCCATGTTAAGGTGCTCAAGAAAGCCCGTTTTGTAAAGGCCGAGGAATGTACAGCATGTGGTGAATGTGCTGAAGTCTGTCCGGTCATTGTCCCTGATGAGTATCAACAGGGGTTATCGTGTCGCAAGGCGATTTATATCCCATTCCCTCAGGCCATACCCTCTGCTTCAGTCATTGATATGGAATCCTGCCTCGGCATAAATCCGATCGCCTGCGGTAAATGTGCTGAAAAATGTGATAAAAAATGCATCGATTATGATATGAAAGACGAAGTGATAACATTTGATGCCGGTACGGTTATTGTCGCTACAGGCATGGATGTGTATGACCCTACTGAATTAGATGAATACGGTTATACAAAATACGAGAATGTCATAACCAGCATGGAATATGAACGGCTTATGTCAGCAGGTGGACCTTCAGACGGTCATTTTATCAGACCTACTGATAGAAAAAGACCCAAAACCGTCGGTTTTATTCAATGTGTCGGATCCCGGTGCGAGAAGATCGGCAAACCTTATTGCAGTAATATCTGTTGTATGAACACGATCAAGGACACATTACTACTGAAAGACCACTATCCTGACATTGAAGCCAAAGTTTTTTATATCGATATTAGAGCATTTGGCAAAGGTTTTGAAGACCTTTTCAAACGCAGCAAGGAAGCCGGTGTTACATATATCAGAGGTATCCCTGGTGAGATAATTGAGGATTCAAAAACACACAATTTAAGGGTCATGGTTGAGGATACCACGGCAAATAAAATTGAAGAACATGAATTTGACATGATGGTACTTTCAGTGGGCGTAACACCAAGACGTGATATGCCCGAGGTGCAGAAACTCCTTACGCTATCCAAGAGCCCGGACGGTTTCTTTATGGAGGCACACCCGAAATTAAAACCTGTTGATGCAACTACGACTGGAGTGTACTTTGCGGGTTGTGCTGAAGCGCCCAAGGACGTTAAGGATTCTGTTACTCAGGCGAGTGCGGCGGCAGCACGGGCTGAAAGGTTGCTCTCTGCAGGTAAAGTAAAACTCGAGGCGATAACATCAACCTTGAATCAGGATCTTTGCCGATACTGTGCTATGTGCTCGAAAGTTTGCCCTTATAATGCTTTCACGGTTGATCCGAAGAATAAAACGATCACCTATGTTGAAGCTCTATGCAAAGGCTGCGGTACGTGTGCAGCTGAATGTCGTTTTGGCGCACTTTCG
>JAUWGT010000187.1 GCA_030606265.1 Candidatus Stahliibacteriota bacterium
AGTGGGATATTTAAACTATCCAGAGTTGATACTGCTTGCGGTGTTAAATAGATTACATCTGAACAATGATAGACAATCTTTTCATCCTTATGATAAAAAATTTCAGGTATTTATCTTTAGGCATTTTGGTTTTTTAGGTATTTAGTATTTATTTGTACGAGGAGGTTATTTGTTAGAGGAAAAAATAAGCGAGCTCAAAAAGAAGCTTGTCGATTACGCTTGTCTTGTTGTGAGTATAGTTGAGAAAAGTATAAAAGGATTAGTAAATAAAAACACAGAATTACTTACTGGCATAATAGAGGAAGATGAACCTAAGGCAAACGATTTTGAATTAGAATTAGATGAAATATGTGTAACACTTATTGTTAAGTTTCAACCCAGGGCAATAGATCTAAGGACAATATTAATGATATTAAAAATGAATAATGACCTGGAGAGAATTGCAGATCATGCAGTAAATATTTCGCAGAGCGCATTGTATTTAATAGACATACGTTTGGTTAAGCCCTTAATAGAAATACCAAGAATGGCAGAAGAAGTAATCAAAATGTTAAATGACAGTATAGATTCATTTATTGGTAAAAACCCCAAACTGGCTAAGAGTATCTGTGAAAGAGACAGTGTTGTAGATGCCTTGAGAGATCAGATTTTAAGAGAACTAATCACTTATATGATTTCAGATGCAACCACTATTGAAAATTCTCTCCATCTGTTTAATATCACAAAGAACTTGGAACGTATAGCTGATTTATCCACAAACATTTGCGAAGAGGTGATATTTGCAGTGGACGGTAGGATAATAAAACATCATAATCTTACTTCCCCTTGACTTGCTAAAAAAATTAATTATGATATAGGCAAGGAGGAATATGGCAAAAGACGATAAACAGAAAGTCTTAAATGTAGCTATCAGTCAAATTGAAAAACAATTCGGTAAAGGATCGATCATGCGCCTTGGCGATAAAGGAATAAGAGATGACATCAAAGTGATTCCAACTGGTTCAATCGGCCTAGACTTTGCCTTGGGTATTGGTGGATTCCCACGGGGTCGGGTCATTGAGATTTTTGGTCCAGAAGCAGGTGGTAAGACCACGCTTGCCTTAGAAGCCATTGCTCAAGCTCAAAAAGCAGGTGGAACCGCGATCTTTGTCGATGTCGAACACGCCTTTGACCCAACTTATGCGCAAAACCTGGGGGTCACTCTAACCGACTTGTTCATTTCCCAACCAGACACTGCTGAACAGGCTCTAGAAATCACCGAAATACTAACCCGCTCTGGCGGCGTTGATATTGTCGTGCTTGACTCAGTTGCTGCCTTGGTGCCAAAAGCTGAGATCGCTGGAGAAATGGGTGAATTACAGATCGGCTTGATTGCCCGTCTCATGTCCCAGGCATTGAGAAAACTGACCGGCGTAATCAGCAAATCAAATACCTGTGCAGTTTTCATTAACCAAATACGCTACAAAATCGGGGTTATCTATGGTTCACCAGAAACAACACCTGGAGGTATGGCCCTTAAGTTTCACTCGTCAATCCGATGTGATATTAGACGAATCGCCACAATCAAGAAAGGTGATACAATGATCGGTTCGAGAACAAGGGTTAGAGTGGTGAAGAATAAACTCGCGCCACCCTTTAAAAAAGTAGAATTCGATATTATTTACGGAGAAGGGATCTCCAAATATGGTGAATTGGTTGACATCGGAGTGGATATGAAAATTATCCAGAAAGCAGGTTCCTGGTATTCGTACGGCGATGAACGAATTGGTCAAGGACGAGATGCCGTTATTGAATTACTGAAAACAGACAGCGACATAGCTCGCAAAATTGAACAAAAAATACGTGAAGAGATGAACCCTGTACGAACAACCAAACGTGAAGATAAGCAAGATCGAACCTCAGAAAAAAAATAAGCAACGTTGTTCCATATTTATCGACGGGGAATTCAGAGTTGGATTAACCAAGGAAATCGTCATTCGATATAACCTGCACGAAGGCCTTGAGATTACCGACCAAGAATTCGATGAAATTTTGCACCAGGCAGAAAAAGGAAAAATCGCAAATAGAGCATTTAAAATACTCCATTATCGTGAAAGGTCGGTTGATGAACTCAGGGCCAGACTGATCCGTATTGGCTTTGATGATCAACTCGTTGATGAACTGATCGACGAATTGATCGCTGACAAAACTCTTGATGATGAGCGGTTTGCCAATGCCTTTGTAAATGACTACACAAACTTGAAGCCAAAGGGAAACAGATTCATCTTAAGCGAATTGAATAAAAAAGGTATCGCAAAAGAGATAATCGCAAGGCTGCTAAGCACGCGGGATGAAAGAAAGATGATAAGACAGTATGTCGAGAAAAAAGCAAGCAGTTTAGATATCAACAACCGCAAAGAACGTCAAAGACTTGTCCGTCGCTTACTGACTCGAGGATTCACCCCGGATCTTGTATATGAAATTATTAAAGAATGATAATTGTGGGAAAGCCCTTCTGGGCTTGACAATTTTTCAACCATGGGAACCACATTAATGTCCGGTAAATTCCGCACGAACCCCCACCTTTCTCTCCCCCTTCAAAAGGGGAGAGATAAAGAGAGGGGGATCGATATATGAATAGTGACGAACTGCGAACAAGCTTCTTAGAATTCTTCAAAGCCAAGGACCATACTATTGTTCCTTCAATGTCCCTTATACCAAGGGATGATCCAAGCCTCCTTTTTACCAACGCGGGTATGGTCCAGTTCAAACCCCTGTGGACTGGAGCCATCCCACTGCCTTATCGACGCGCAACGAGCGTCCAGAAATGTCTAAGAACACCGGATTTAGATAATGTCGGGAAAACCCGACGTCATCTTACCTTTTTTGAAATGTTAGGAAATTTTTCATTTGGCGATTATTTTAACGAAGAAGCCATTACCTGGGCTTGGGAGTACTTGCTCGAGGTATTGTCAATCGACCAGGGCAAACTGTATGTCTCAGTTTATAAAGACGATGACGATGCATACAATATTTGGCATAAGAAAATAGGCTTAAAACCGGAGAGGATTTTTCGCCTCGGAGAAGAACATAACTTCTGGGGACCAGCAGGGAATTCTGGACCATGTGGACCCTGTTCAGAGATCTTTTATGACCTGGGTGAAGAGTTTTCTTGTGGCCAAAAAACCTGCGCTCCGGGATGCGATTGCGATCGTTTTCCTGAAATTTGGAATTTGGTTTTTCCGCAATTTGATCAAAAAGTGAACGGCGAACGGCTACCATTAAAGAACCGTGGCATAGATACAGGCATGGGTTTTGAACGTCTTGTTACAGTCATCCAGAATAAAAATTCGCTTTTCACAACTGATCTTTTCTGTTCTATTGTCGAAGATATAAGCAGAATTAAAAAAGTGAAATATGGCGAAAAGCAGAGTTTGGATATAATAATAAATGTCATCGCCGATCATGTCAGGGCATTAGTCT
>JAUWGT010000044.1 GCA_030606265.1 Candidatus Stahliibacteriota bacterium
GTTTCCATCCCGCACTGGTTTTGATATAAATGTAATTATCACCCCATGCGATATCCCCAATATTTCCGTTTGTATCACCTGTTCCGGTCGGTGCGTATGAAGTCCTCATCCTTATTTGATTGTAACCTGTTGAACCACCTACATCTAAATTAGCTGTCGGACTCGTCGTCCCGATACCGACCCTGCGATTGTCAAACTCACCATAAATCAAAACATTGGCATCATTTTGACCGTTAGCGATGTAGAGTTTGTTAGAACCAGTTTCATTATATCCAGCCTGATAACCAAGAAAGACATTGCCAGCACCCTCGGTGTTGAGGTGGCCTGCATGGGAACCTGAGAATGTATTGTAATTGCCGGTGGTGTTGGAGTTGCCTACACCGCAGCCCGAGAATGTGTTCTCACTGCCTGTGGTGTTTAACTGACCTGCATGCCAGCCTGAGAATGTATTGTAACTGCCGCTGGTGTTCTGGTAGCCTGCCTGGTAGCCTGAAAATGTGTTGCCCCCCCCGGTGGTGTTTTTGTAGCCTGCCCGGCGGCCTGAAAATGTGTTGGAATAGCCGGTGGTGTTGGAGTAGCCTGCCTCGTAGCCTGAGAATGTGTTGCCCCAGCCGGTGGTGTTGGCCCAGCCTGCAGCTAATCCTGAGAATGTATTCTCAAAGCCTTCGGTATTTTTGTAGCCTGCAGCGTGTCCTAAGAATGTGTTGTAGTAACCAGTGGTGTTGGAGTAGCCTACCTGGTCTCCTAAGAATGTGTTCCAACTGCCTGTGGTGTTGTTTTCTCCAGCACCAACACCTACGAAGATATTATTTGTGCCAGCATTGGAGAGCACCCTATTTCCTCCTATTTTGTAAACAGAAGAGACATTGACAGCTCCATCAACATCAAGTTTTTCCGCAGGACTTACCACTCCCACGCCGACACTACCCGGCACTGCGGAGTACATATTGTTTCCTGAAATAACCCAGTCATTATCCGCTGCAGTAGAATCTATATCAAGTGCAACCCATGCAAAACCATTATATCCCTCAAAGTGAGAACCATCCCACCGAATCGCGCCAGTACTGTCTGCAATCTCCACGTTTGCGCCAATTTTAATTGCGCCATTGATGTCCAATCTCTGCGTTGGACTACTTGTACCTATACCTACATTCGCTGTACCTGTATTTGGATACAAACTGTCACCAGTCTGTGTCCACCCCATAGTACCTTCTAACCATAGTCTTGATTCTGGTGTAAAATCAGCTGATTTTTTTGTGATCTCATTCTTTTGAAGGAGCTTTTTAAGTTCTGTTATTTGGTTTTCAAGCTGGGCAATTTTAGTTTCAAGTCTAGAAAGCTGAGTATTTGCAATAACACGTTCTTGTGCAAATCCGAAAGTACATATGATGATAATACCTAAACATATTATTTTAGACATTTAATCCTCCTCTATTTCAACAATAAGATTTTCTTTGCAGTATGAAAATCCCCAGCATCAAATGTCACAAAATAGACGCCTGAGCTGAGCTTACGACCCTGCATGTCATTCATTTGCCAGATTAATCGATAGACATTGGCGGGTTGATTTTGGTTATTGAGAAGCGTCTTAACTAACCTTCCTGTTACATCGTAGACATTGAGATTAACCTTACATTGTTTGGCAATCGAATAGCTTATCTGTGGTGAATTGATCGCCGGGTTAGGGGAAACATCCAGGGCAAACACTAATTTATTAACCTCGTATTCACTGTGCTCATGTTCCTCAATACCAATAAGCGACGCTATGGGGGTAAGATATACATATTCACCCTCAGTTGTAGCGGTAAATCCATTTATCCAGTAGCCAGCAGATGCGGTGTAGCCTTGAACTCCGGTGTCCTTGAGTTTGGTTCTTAAAATGCCTTCAGTGGCACCACCTTTTAGTACCGCAGTCAAATAAACCCATCCTGCAGGATCAGGTCCTGAGGTGGTGAACCCTACCAGCGTGTCACCCGCAAAATCAAATGCCTGCACTGCAGTTTCTTTTAAGGTGGTTTTGAGAATATCAATATCTGGACCAGAACTTGGCGTTGCACTTAATATGACACTGTCCCCTTCAGTTCTAACTGTGAACCCTGTGAAATACCAGGCAGAAGCATCATGGACAGCCATCCCGCTTAATTTGGTCCTGAAGATGGCGTCCTGTGCAAACATGAATGAGCATACAAATAAAACAACCAATTTGAGCTTCATTAATCCTCCTCATCTACATCTTTACATACCCATAAAAGTTGTCAAATATCTAAGATATTTATTAAAAAATTATACAGGGGTATGATAAAATGTCAAGATGGCACAGGCTGACCGAGAATGCCGGAATTCCACCTTTAGGCATTTATAAGCAGATAAAAGCTTCCGAAATTTCATTGGTTATTTAGCGCAGACCAAGGTCTGCTACTCCATTTTTTGAATTCTCGGTCAGCCCTGAGAACCTCTGAGCTTCCCAACTTCTTGAGTTCATCTTCTTCTAACGAACGGGGTCGACTTATTTGATATTATTGCTGTAGTCTTGGCTTGTGAATTTCCTTACAAAAACCCTGGATTTGAGCTCTTCGATCATCTCCTCATAGCTCTTTTGCAGTTCCTGTCGAGAAAGATAGTCTGCAATGCTTTCCCTCATTTCTTCAAAGCTCAGTATCTTGCCAAGGATTTTTTCCCTGACATATATTAGATGATAGCCATAAGGCGTGAGCATCGGGTCACTGAGCTCGTTTTGTTCAAGGCTCATGACAACTGAATCGATCGGTGGTGTGAGTTGATTGACATAATATTCACCTATATCAATATTAGGGTCGATCGAGTATTGCTTTGCCAGACTGTCAAAATCAACGCCTTGGCTAACAAATTCTTGAAGTCTCTGGGCAAGTTTTTCATAACGCAGCGTATCCGCGCTCGTGACCCCTACCTTGATCAGGATCTGCCTGATCAATACCCAATCCGACCCTTTATTTAAAACCTCAGCTATGTGATAACCCAACCTTGTAAGAAAGGGCTCGGACACAATACCAGGTTTCAGCTTGAATACTATGCCCTCAAATTCCTCGAGCATCTCACCACGCTTGATCTTGCCAAGCATACCACCTTTGTACTTCGAGTTCTCATCATCAGAAAATTCCTGAGCAATGACACCGAAATCACTACCCGTATAAAGCAGCTGGTACACTTCTGCGGCTTCAGCAAACCCTTTTCTAAGCTCTGCCTCACTCGCCTGGATCGCCAAAAGAATATGACCAAGTTTCACGCGGTCTGGACTTGCCGCAATTGAATCCTTGTTCTCATCATAAAACCGTCTGACCGCAATGGGCGATATCCTGATTTTTGTGGCAAACTTTTTCTGAATGACTCTTTGCATAATCAAATCAGCTCTGAGGTTCTCCATATTGTATTTCTTAAGTTCTTCCAGAGTTATTCCACTCCTTTTCAGATCTTCGTAGAAATCAGCTTCTGAAGGATAATTCTCTTTGATTTCCTCAAGCCTCTTATCGACCTGCATTTCAATTTCTTGGTCGCTAACTGTTATTGATTCGTTCTCGGCCTCAACCATCACAAGCTTTTGTGAAATCAGTTGGTCAAGAACATGATCTCGCAACTCCTCTAATGTTGTGAACTTCTCCATGGTCGCTCGATCGCTTTGCAGAAAACCTATATTCTCCACAACTTCACTTTCCAGAATAATATTACTACCGACGTATGCTGCGATATGATCAGCCGATGCTGTAATTATGAAAAGAAAGATAAACACTTATTGGTAAATAGTCATTCTGTCAAAGAAGAGATATCGATTTCAATCTTGTACTGAGTCTTTAGACTATCAATATACAAAGCCAAGAAATCCTGATACTGTTTTTGTAAGAGATAATTGTAGATCGCTGAACTATACTTGTCATAATCGGCTTTGGCATAGACTTTTCTCTTGTCAACCAACTTAACTATCAAATAGGTTCCTTGAATATAAGGAATTATATCAGAAACCTCGCCCACCTTCATGTTGAAGATTATCTCTTCAGTACCGTAGTCGGATATCGTTCCCCGATAGAGAAAATCGGTGATAACTTTAGGATCATCAGGATTCTCCATCCTGGTCAGGGAGCGCTCCCGAGCCAGCTTCAGGAAATTTGCCCCGGCCTTGATCTCCTCAAGAGTCTGCTGGGCAGTCTCGTAATCGCGCAGGACGATTTGCGCCAGTTTTACTGCATGAAGGAATTCACTCTTGTGCTCGTCGAAATACTCTCTGACCTCAACTTCACCTAGTGTGCCGCCACCGAATTCCCTTCGGATCAGTTCCATTGCCAGAAGATTCTTTTTGTACTCTGTAATAACAAGACTAATAGAATCTTCCTGATCTATACTCTGTTTTTTTGCCTCCAGATACAGTATTTCCTGATCCGCCCAGTTCTCGCAGAATTCCTTCAATCTTTCTTCAGGTATTTTAGCATATTCTGTTTCAGGGATATATTTCTCAAATTGGGCCTTGGTTAGCATCGAACCGTCGACCTTAACAATGATGTCACGTGGTTCTTTGCAGGATAAAATAAGTATTGGTATTGCAAGTAAAATAACCTTCTTCACTTTGCCTCCTCAAACAATTTATCAATTACTGACTGGTTTCTAACAACCTCATACTTGCCGTGTAATTGCTCATAGATCTCCTTGCGCATTCTGCCAATTCTTGCATCGCGTAACTGCACTTGGATTCTGAAAAAGACCTCGTTGAGTTTTTGCCCGCTCAATTCATCTTTATGGTCATTATAGTAATTGACAACTTCCATAGAATCCACCGATACTTTTTCCAAAACCTCATCAGAATAGAATTTCTGGTAAATGAGCAATCCAAGGGCATTTGTGAGTTGTCTCTTTATCTTAATGTTTTTGTCAAACTGGACGCTTAATGCCTTCTCATGGACAAGGTCTGGGATGAGAACGCGCTCAATCAAAATCTGCGGTTGAATAAAAGACTGCCGGTATTGATACATAACTGCATCCCTTATCGACTTAACGTAGACAAAAGAGCTGTCATATTTTTTCAAAACCCACATATTGAGGTCCGCTTCAGTTATCAGAGAATCCGGTTTCAATAAAACTTCCAACCCTTCGTCGTTATACTCGATCTTGGCATCGTCGATCAACTTCTTAATGAATTTCTCGTTTTCCTCCATAATCTTCTCACGTTTCAAATTTGATTCAAGTTCGTTGTGAACTTCTTCAAACGTTGGCGAATCCGCTTTCGAGTGATCCAGTATTTTCAGAAGATAATAGAACTCCCCAAACTTTATGGCCCCGGTTGTCTTACCGACACTTATTCTCTTGAACTGATCCATTATCTCGGGTGGTAAAGAGATAGCTGAGAAGACTCCAATGTCACCATTTTCAGTTATTGTATCTAAGGATAAATGCAGAAGTGACTCAAAGGGGACATCTCTTTTTAGCTCCTGTTCAATAAAGAGAGCGAGCGATTCCTCAGCAATAACTATTTGGGCAATGTGATACTGATCAACCATTTTAGCGTAAGCCTTCCTCAACTCTGCGTTGGAAATCTTGATTTTGTCCGCGACATTCGCCTCATAATAACCGCGGCTGATTATATCCTTCTTATGGGTCTCGTAAGCAATCAACACAACCGGGTCTTGGTCATAACCCTTCATCTTTGCTTCAATAATCGCTAGCTTTTGGTTAATAAAATCGTCAATTTTTTTTACCCGCTGCAGTGAATCCTCAGTTGCAAGGAATTGATGGGTCGCATTGAAATCGGCAACAGTGTATTTCTCACCGTCGATGGTTACCAAAGTCTGATTCTCAAAAGCACAACTAAGGAATGCCACGACGAATGACATTAGCAACAAAATATGGTATCTTATTAATTTCTTCATGGGCTATTTTACACAGGGAAAGCTCAAAGTCAAGCCTTGATTTCACCCGAATAGTTGATATAATTGCTCAATGCAAAAAGCCGTCCTCTATATTTCAATAGTACTGGTTGCAGCCTTTATCATCCTCTCCAAAACCTTTTCACCATTATGGCTTTTACTGCTTATAATTATCTTACTCTGGTCATACCGGCATAATAAGGATATCCGTCCTTTATTCCTCCTTACTATCTTCTTTTTTCTTGCGTATTTTGTTTTTCACTATTTCACCATCCTGATCCCTTTTATTATCGGGGCCGGTCTTGCCTATATGCTTACACCACTCATCGCTTTTCTCGAAAAAAGAAAAATACCAAGACCCATTGCCATCCTGATATTCCTGTTGCCGATCATCGCGATTTTCCCACTTCTTTTCTTCCTCATGGTTTCAGGTATCATAAGCGAATTGCAGATCCTCATGGAAAAAATACCCTATGCGATCCAACAAATCCAAATATCTTCGGGTGCCATCATAAACAGACTCCTTGAACTGGGTATTGAAATCGACCCCAATATCATTACCAAAACCATAACATCACACCTTACCAATATCATAAGTGGTTTATTCAAAACGATGGGACAGATTGGCAAAGGTATCGGCAGTATCGTCGTAATCGCTTACAATCTAGTGTTCATACCGTTATCTGCGTATCTCTTCCTTGCCGATCGGGAAAAAATAGTCAGCTGGCTGCAAAATCTTTTCAATATCAAAGACCGAAAGCGCATGAACGAATTCTTCGCTCAACTCAATATCTCCCTAGCGCGCTTTTTCCGCGGTTCTCTTCTCCTGATGCTGATAGTCGGATTCATCGTTGGATTTACACTGTGGCTTCTTGGTATAAAGTATTACCTGCTTTTAGGATTGATCGCCGGTATCTGCAATCTTATCCCTAATATCGGATATGTCCTTAGTTTCATACCGGCTATCTTGATCGGATTATTGAGCCAATCGCCCATAGCGAACTTGCTCAAAATCACTTCAGTGTATGTCGGTGAGCAACTCCTTGAGAATCTCTTCCTGGGTCCAGTTATAATCGGAAAATCGTCACACCTCCATCCGGTTGTTGTGATGATCGCCCTAATCCTGGGTGGTACAATCTTTGGATTCTGGGGGGTTCTCCTGGCTGTACCTGCCACAATAATCATGAGGGAATTTCTCAATTACTTCTTTGAGATGAATTTCTAGAAAATATCTACATTGATGAAGCATTATTAGTATTCTGCCTTGACTACACACAATCTATGGGTATAATTGAAATCATGCCAACCAAGACACGCCGATTTAAAGTGGAAATAAAGGAAGCATGGTGTAAAGGTTGCGAAATATGTGTTGCATTCTGCCCAAAACAAGTTCTCAGCATGGAAAAAGGCATTGCCAAGGTCATCAACCTTGAAGCCTGTACAGGATGCCAAATGTGCGAAATGTACTGCCCAGATTTTGCCATCAAGGTGATCAAGAACGAGATCTAATGGCTAAACAGAATGTGAACGTAAAACTAATGACCGGTAATGAAGCATGTGCCGAAGCAGCTATTGTTGCAGGCATGCGCTTCTTTGGTGGTTACCCGATCACACCTTCTTCTGAAATCGCCGAAGTCCTTGCACGACGTTTACCTGAGGTCGGAGGTATCTTTGTTCAAATGGAAGATGAACTTGCTTCGATGGCAACCATCATCGGAGCGTCATTAGCCGGTATCAAATCAATGACTGCAACAAGCGGACCTGGTTTTTCACTGATGCAGGAAAATATCGGTTATGCTTCAATGACTGAGGTCCCCTGCGTCATCATCAATGTTCAACGAGGCGGACCAAGTACTGGTCTACCTACGCTTCCGGCACAGGCAGATGTGATGCAGGCACGCTGGGGAACGCATGGTGACCATTCAATCATTGTCGTTGCTCCTTCAACGGTTCGGGAAACCTATGATTGGACGATAAAAGCCTTTAACCTCACTGAACAATATCGCATACCAGTCGTTGTTCTGCTCGATGAAGTTATCGCTCACGTAAACGAAAAAATGGTGATCCCAGAACCTGAGACGATTACCATCATCGATCGCAAGCGGTCAACTGAATCACCCGACACCTATCAACCGTATAAACAAAATGACTTAGATATCCCCTTGTTCGCTGACTTCGGCACTGGCTACCGGTATAATGTAACCGGGCTCAGTCATGATGAAACCGGCTTTCCAACAAATGATCCCCAAAAAATCAACGCCCTTTATTCTCGTTTGAGTCGAAAGCTTGAGCGCTACCAAGATCAAATCATCGAATACAAAACCGAATATCTTGAAGATGCCCAAATATGTATTGTGGCGTTTGGTTCAAGTGCGCGCTCTGCCTACCGGGCAGTGCGTCTGGCAAGACAGCAAGGAATCAAAGTGGGTATATTCCAGCTTTTTGTCATCTGGCCTTTCCCTTATAAAATATTAGGCAGGCTTGCATCCCAGATCAAAGCCTTTATTGTGCCGGAGATGAACCTTGGTCAAATCGCTCATGAAGTATCGTGTGCAATAAAATCTGATGTTATCAAAGTCAATCGAGTAGATGGCAGTCTGATCACGCCTAACGAAATTCTTGAGAGGATAAAAAATGTTTCCGTATGAGAAATACTTGAGGTTCAGTAAATTCCCTCATATCTGGTGTACCGGATGTGGATGTGGCATTATCCTCAAGTCAATTCTGAGGGCTATTGAGCGCTGCAAGCTTTCCAAGAATGATATTGCGCTCGTTTCAGGTATTGGTTGTTCCTCAAGAACCCCTGGCTATGTCGATTTCAATACACTCCATACAACGCACGGACGAGCGATCGCTTTTGCCACAGGATTGAAACTTGCCAAACCAGCCCTGAAAGTATTGGTAATAAGCGGTGATGGCGATGCTACAGCCATTGGCGGTAACCACTTCATCCACGCGGCGCGGCGTAATCTCGATATCACCGTCATTATCTATAATAACCATATCTACGGAATGACCGGTGGACAGGCGTCACCCACCACGCCCATCGGTAAAAAGGGCAGTACTGCACCCTACGGAAGCATCGAACCATCTTTTGACATATCTGGTTTAGCGATCGCTGCAGGCGCTTCTTTTGTGGCACGCGCCACATGTTACCACATTGTACAGCTCGACAAGTTCCTTGAAAAAGGATTCATGAAAAAGGGATTCTCACTGATCGAGGTCTTAGCCCCCTGTCCTACTTATTATTCACGCCCTAACCGCTTAGGCACTTCCGTCGATATGCTCCACTGGTATAAGGAAAACAGTATTCCGGTCGAAAAAGCAAGAACGTTGTCTGAAAATGAAAAAAAGGACAAGATCATCATTGGGATTCTCGAAGATCGAGAGCGACCTGAATTTTGTGAAGAATACAAAAAAATGGTTGAGAGAATCAGAAAAGCCTAATGATAAGGAGGTAATAGTGGGTTTTAGGTTCGAATTTAGATTGAGCGGCGCTGGAGGACAAGGCCTGATCCTTACAGGAAAAATCCTTGCCGAGGCGGCGGCTATCTATGACGGCAAGAACGCAACCCAGAGTCAATCCTACGGGCCAGAAGCACGAGGTGGTTCCAGTCGTTCGGAAGTCATTGTCTCTGATGAAGAGATCGACTATCCGAAAGCAGTAAATATCGATCTATTGCTCTGTTTCACCCAGGAAGCATGCGATAAATATTCTGGGGACATAAATAAAAAAGGCATTCTCTTGATTGACTCAGGTTTTGTAACCAATGTACCCAAAGGTGATTTTAGAATCTATTCATTGCCAATCACTGAAATCGCCGAAAAAGAAGTTGGGAAAAGCCTGGTCGCAAATCTTGTTGCCCTGGGTATGATTACTGCGTTAACCAAAGTTGTTAGCAAAGAAGCGGTCGAATCCGCAATCCTTTCGCGTGTTCCAAAAGGTACTGAAGAATTGAACATTAACGCCTTCAATATTGGATTTGACAAAGTAACCGCACAATCAAAATAATCTTCAAGTAACTTAGTAGAAACACAAATGCATCCTGCTTGGTTAAATTACATCGATGAAAAACGCCGTGATAATCTCTTGCGGATTCTTGAAGAACTGTCAGGATTGCAAGATAAGAATCATCTTAACTTCATTATAGTAGGAGCATTACCGCTTCTTTTTGGGGGTTATCTAAAATACAAGCGATATTGGGATATTGATATTCTTTTCAAAGATCATATGCATCTAACAGAATTCATCGAGAAACAAAAATCAAATAGCTTGCGGATAGTCGACTATGATGAAGCCATGATGGTCAGCAAGAATATCTCGAGTTTCCACACCGCCTGGGCATTCGGCCATGTATGGTTTAATGTCGATTATATCCTGCGCCGAGGCTTTTTTGAATACCATACACATAACATCGCTCAATTGAGACGTTTCAAAGATACAATCAATTTCAATGAGCGATCTTATGAAATAGATTTATATATTGCGCATACCTGGGGTATTATCGTTGAGAAAATATTCTCACCGCGCCTGGCTCGAGATATGGAATCGAAGATCGATACGAGCGTGGACCTGACACATATCATCAAGGTATACGACCAAGAAAAAGACAATATGGACTTCTGGAAATACACTTTTGAGAAAGCACAGCTTCTTCGAAGCAAAGAAGCATTCAAAAAAATATTCCTGAAGATACTCGATGCTTTGGATGAACTCGGGTATGGTGATATCCAGATCTCAGCAAAGTCCCTGGAAATATTGAGAGCTGCATGAAAGGTTTCATAACAAAACTCTCTGAGAGAACCGATAAATTCGGCAATCACTACCGTAAGTACCGGCAAGCGGTCCAGCGGCATCTCAGTCAACTTATTCAAAGATTGGAGGACAAAAAGCGACGTGATGCGATCCACATCCTTCACCCGGCTTATGATTTCGGCACTGAACTGAACATCGTAGCCAGTATTGCCCGCGATGTTGAAGAAAAACTGCGTTTCGTGGGTACCTATTTTGCACTGCATTTCTTGCTCCTCAACCGGCAAGCTATTGATCTCTTGAGAATGGATGTCTTAGCATCCCAGGTCGACAGATTACCCATCTACAAGAAATTCATGATCACCGCCGGAAATAACTTCCGCATCCTCACAGTAAACTATATCAAACAACTTCTTAACATCTTTATCGATAAAAAAACCTGTCCTGATTTCGTGATCTTGGGGGTCGGGACAAAATCTGATCAGGACGACATCGATGTCGGCATTATCGATGATACGCAGGGTGACCGGATGAAGTTTAATCGCGCTATTGCCCATATCGGCCAGGAGATGCTGAAATCCGCCATCACCTTTCATTTCCACCTATCAGAACATATCGGCGATAGCTACTATTCAGCATCGATCAGCGAATATAAGAAAGCTCTCAAGCATGAAATAAAAGATTTTGTTATAATCAACGAAATGCTCAGTGCGGCGGTTATCAGCGGAAGCGACAGATTATTCAAAAGGTATCAGAAGGAGATCATCGGTCGATACTTCTATCATAAAGATGGTGATAACCGATATCATGAAGGGTATTTGAGAGGGATAAGCGGCGAGGTTCATTCCCTGCTTGCCCGACCGATAAGTCCAACGTGCATTAATTTCAAAGAAGACGGCTTACGCGCGATAAAAAGTATTATCTGCGCGCAGAAAACCGTTTTCAATATAGAACACGTCAATGCCTGGGACATCATCGACCGTCTGAAAATTGCCGACCCCAAAAATGACTACGCTTATGGCGCCCTTGAGAGATCACTAACATTTTTTGAGATATTCCGGTATCTTTATCAATTGTTCGTCACCCAGGATGAAGAAATAATATTCGACGAAAATGCTCTGGAAAATATCCGGCGTGTTGCAAAGATACTCGGCTACCGAGACGTTGGAAGATGCCGCGCCGAAGAACATATCCTTGTCCACTACTATGAGCACATCCAGAACATAAGGACTGTCATACCTCTGCTGGTCGACGATATTAAAGAACACTTGAGATCGACATCCACCTTTGTTCCCATGATGTATCCGGACTACATAGGTAACATCGCCGAGGATTTTATCAAAAAGTTCAGGTTTTTTATAGGCACATCATTCTGGCACGATATCCTCGATAATTTCAAAACTGAACAGTTTGTCATCAGGTTTGTCAGTGATCTCAATAAATTACCAACCCGGAAGCGAACGAACATAATTAAATTGTATTTCGAATCCTTCAAGTACGACCTGTATTCGCTCATCTACCTCATAACAATTTTAGGCAAACACAAAAGCAGTTTTTCAGTCTTTGAAGATTTAAATATCCACTTCCTGAAGAATGTAGAGACTATCCCAAGCGTTGTTAGAAACCTTGCTTATGTTTTCAATAATTTTCCATCGCTCATAAACCGTTACATCGCACTAAATGATGAATCAGCACTCAATTTCTATTTAAGAATACTTGAGAAGAAAATATTTGAAAAAGATATCGCTAATATTGTCAGTCAACTGAAAAGTTTAATCGGCATTCATCTCTCGAGCAGCCAATTTTTCAAGAGATTCTTTATGAGGATTCTCGATAAATACCCTGATTCAATAAGACTCTTGGACGCCCCTGAACAACTCCAGGAATTCGCGGACGGCATCTATAGCGATGTAAGCTCTATGCCAACCTTCAAAGAACGCAAAGAGAAGCTGGGCGACTACTATGATTGTGAGATGATGCGGGTTGGTATCAAAACCTTGAGTGGCGCTCCGGTTGAAGAAACCAATGCCGAGTTTACTGAGTTCTCAGATCGATATATACTTACGCTCTTTGATATCTGCCGCCGCGATGTCGACACCCAGTATAGAAAAAGACTGATCACCGATGATTTGCTTGCGATCTTCGCCGCGGGCGGTCATGCCCGAGAGCAAGCGTATGACGACGATTATGACATCATCGTATTGCTCAAGTCCAGAGATCATGAGATCCTCAAATACTGCAATAAAATCATCACTAAGATGAATACCGAAATCATCCAGCGTGGAACAATCCCCCATCATCGATTCACAGATTATTTTGGCAGATTTGTCATCCTCTTGGAAGAAATTGAGCAACTACTGGCTGATGAACGTGATGATATCTTCATTGAAAAATCACAAATGCTCGGAGTTCGTCTTGTCATAGGTTCTCATCGTTTTGAAAAGGATTTTCACCAAAGGATAGTAAAACCACACATCTTCGACAAAAAACAGGAATATATTTCACAGATGGTGGGTGAAATTACCTCACGCCATAGTTCAAACGATGAGAAGATAGCAGAAATAGAACGTGATATCAAAGAGGGTGTTGGTGGACTGAGAGATGTGGAAATGATAATGCTAATACTCAAAGCCAAATTCGAAATAACTACACCGGTGAATTCTAAACTTTTTGATCACGTTACCCAATATCAAAAAAATCTCGGAAAAGATCTTCACGATCTAGCACAAGCCTTTAGTTTTCTCAAAACCCTCCGCGACACTTACCGACTCACAGCTGGAGCTTCTGACATAATAGTAACCGAGGCTTTAAACGGGTCTGCACAAATCATGGGTTTTCGCAGTAGTAATGATCTATTTGACGCCTTCAAGAAAACCAAAGAAAAAGCAAAAACAGCCATCGCAAATTTACTCGCAAAAATATAGTCAAATTGTCAAAACCGAACAAACTGGTAGCAGGTACTCAGTTGTTCGGTTTCGGTACTTAGTTTGGATGTAAGAGCCAAATCCCAAAAGCTAAAGATTAGAACTTTGAACGTTGGGCGTCATTGCGAGGAATCCGCTGTATTTTTTTAGCGGGTGACGAAGCAATCTCCAGAGATTGCCGCGCTCACTGCGTTCGCTCGCAAAGACATAACTTGGTTATTTAGTTATTAAGTCATTGAGTCATTAGGGACCGTGCGCAGCGCTTCTCCAGTCCGCCATGCTGCGTGGCGGATGTGTCTCCAGCCGACCTGTCTCGAATTATTATGAGAGGAGGCGTATCTTCAACGGAGTGTATCTTCAGTTCGCGAATGCGCACATGATTCCAGCATTAGCCTGTCTATTTCGTGTTTTTTCGCATTACGCTCTACGCCCTACTCCATACTCTGTACTCTCTTGTCTCCCTTACTCCAATACCCAGTTATACTCCGTATGTTGAGTATTGGAGAAATGGAGAGATTATCTAATATTCCAATTACTCATCGAAGATATCGAGGGTAGCGAGATGTTGAAGATATTGAGTCTATCGAAATGTTGAAAATATCGCCTGTATTGAGCCTGTCGAAATGAATGTAATGAGATGAATATAAATGAGAGAATAACTTAATAACTCAGTTACTCAATTACTTCATTCTTTAATATTTATATATATTCTCGCCCTTCTTTAGTTCATAAAGGTGCACTCTGGCCTGGGCTGAAGAACTGGAGTTCGGTTTTTCTTCCATGACCCTTTGGAAAATTTGTGCGGCGTTTTTCCTAAACGTGGCATTCTCGGTTATTTCATATAAGACCCGGTATAAATATCCTAACTCAAGCAAAGCAGGAATATGTTCTTCACAGCTTGCGTAATTCTCGGTGAACTCTTCCCACATCCTTGTTTCCTCCAGGATCAATGGTACTGAATCATGCCAAGGAAGATTGTTCATCCGTAGGATATGCAAAAGACGATACGATGCCTTTGGTGCAAACCTCGTTTCGCCGAAATCCTCAAGAATATCCATATAAGCATCACCAGCATAATACCAGATATTGTATCGTTCGTTGTAAAGAAATCCACCCAGCGTATCAGCATGACCTATCTTGACCGCTAATTCCTCTTTAGACATACCATAATAGTAAAGTGCTTCAGCAAGGTATTCTGACCACTTGAAAAAATCGATGAATGTTTCAAAAAGTACAGATGATTTATCGAATTCTCCTTGGTCGTAATAGCCCCGGGCAAATATAAAAAGTCTATCTTCAGCCACTTCTCCATCAAAATCAATCAGTACGCCACTTGATAGTTCACCCACTATACTATCGACTCTAATCCTCACCCGACCGTCGATATGACCGATTATTTCAATTATATCGCCAGTATTTATAACCCTTGTTTTGAGATCACCTTCATAAAACCAGACATTATCAACGATAACCACACCCTGGTTGGCTGCGTTTAATAAGAAGAGTAAGAACAATATCACCTGGCAAGTATATTGAAATTCTTTGGTTAGTCAATGCCGGTTCAAATTAAAAACGATCCCAACTATATTTGTCGTTTTTGCGAATGACTAATGCTGATATTATTTTATAAGGAGAAACTTCTTTGAAACCTTGTTATTACCCTGTCTGAGAACGATAAAATAGACACCGCTTGCAAGATTTCTTACATCTAATCTTTCTTGATAAAAACCAGTTGGTTGAACTTCGTGCTGTATTGATTTTTTCTTTGCACCAGTCACATCGTAGATTGTCAATTCAAGATCACTCTGAACAGAAATCGTGTACTCTATATTAACCCTTCTCGTAGTAGGGTTTGGAAATACCTGTAACTCAAAATTCTCCTCAATTTTACCGCTCTCATATTCCTCAACCCCGACAAATGTACCTTTGGCGTATTTGAGACCAAACACGGACTGGGTATCTATATCTTCTTGATAAAACTTGTACGAAATATGAGGCTGGTCATTACGATCAAATGCAAGGTTAAGGTCAGCATCAAGATGAGCTTGAAGCGTATCCGGTTCAACTGGTCCGCACATATGCCAGATTGTATCCTTGTAACAATAACGGGGAAACACAGTTCCCCAGTGTTTGTATAGGATATGAGGTTGGTCATTACTATCCAGGGCAAGACGAATCCGCGTTTCAAGCCAGCCAATGCTTGCAATGCCATAATCAGTATTCCATGAGACCCCATCCCACCATGTATAAGCAAGGCCAGTGCTATAACCATGGGCAATGCTCGGATGATCCTGGCTGTCTAGTTTAAAAGAAATGGGGTATGTTGCCACGCCGCAATCCATGACCGGTTCAACAACCCAATAACTCAGAGTATCATCATAATGAGCAATTTTAAGGGTATCAACGTGGGTGTCACTACGAACCCGATGAAATGCGATATGAGGTGTGTTTTGAGTATCAAATTCCAATGAGGGACTCCAATCCAATGGATATTTATGATGCCATGTCGTATCACGAACAACCACTGATGTGTCCCAACCCGCACCATTATAATGCGCATATTTTATGTAATGGAGCGAATCCGCCATATTCCATGAGGTATACGCTATACCGGGTAGATCCAAGGTGTCAAGAGCAATCGATGATGTAATGCTCTGAGAATAGTTACCAAGAGAACCAGCAGTCGAATCTACGTATTCGATCTGCCAGCC
>JAUWGT010000181.1 GCA_030606265.1 Candidatus Stahliibacteriota bacterium
GACCCGTTTTGGTACTGCGTCAGTTACCAAAATGTTCACTGCGGTTTCAATCCTCCAGTTGATTCAGAAAAAGAAAATATCTTTGGATACAAAAGTTGTTAACTATCTAGATCTGCAAAATACAAAGATCTCACAGGGCGTAAAAGTAAGCCATCTTCTTACCCATACATCAGGTATTGCCGATTATTTTGACGAACATAGTAATACGGTTGAAGATTTTGCGAAAGTGTGGCAAAGAAAGCCTAATTATACAATTAATGCACCCGCGGATTTACTTCCTCTGTTTGTCCGGAAAAAGGCGAATTTCATACCGGGCAGCAAATTCCGTTACTGCAATGCAGGATATGTATTACTGGGTTTAGTAATCGAAAAAGCCACGCGATATTCTTATTTTGACTACGTAAGAAAAAATGTTTTTCACCGAGCAAACATGGCGGATGCAGATTTTGTAGCCCTTGATGATATCCATAACAATGTTGCCGAGGGTTATGCACCTAAAAAGGACTCAGCCGGCAAAGTAATTGGCTGGAAAAAAGACATCTATGCAGTTCCTTACAGAGGTTGTGCAGATGGTGGTGCTTTTGCAACTGCCGACGATATATCACAGTTTATGAAGGCTTTGCGTTTGGGTAATCTTCTTACAAAAAACCTTACCCGGGAAATACTTACACCACGGGTTAATACCCAAGATGGCTGGAGCTATGGCTATGGTATGTGGTTTCAATTAGATAAAGACCGGATCGTACGCTATGGACATAGTGGAGAAGACCCCGGTGCGAGTTGTCGAGTGTACTATTATCCTTCACAAGACATTGATGTCATTATACTCGGTAACCAATATCTGTGTGCTGCACCAATAATGGAGGGGATTCACAAAGCAGTAGTAAAGCTCGATTCGTACTAATGAAAGGACTAAAATCGCGTTGCCTTTTTGGTGATTGAGGCCAAGAGAGAATCAAACGATTTCTCAAAGGCAATAACACCATCACCTAATAACTTTTTACATACGGCATTAATGTCAACTCCATGCTGCGCCAGCTCGGTCATGGTTTTTTGGTGCTCGGCAATTTCCTCAGTCAACGCCTGCTTGACCAATCCGTGATCGAGAAATGCATTCAATGTCTTTTCAGGTATTGTATTAATGGTATTTTTTCCGATCAATTCGGCAACGTATTTTATGTCGGTGTAAACAGGGTTCTTAGTACTCGTCGAGCCCCAGAGAAGGCGCTGAACCCGTGCACCCTTTTTCTGAATTTCTTTGAACTCCTGACTCAAGAAGATCTTTTTGTACCTGCTGAAAATGATTGCGCAATTTGCCACTGCGGCTTTGCCTTTGAGCAATTCCAATCTATTTCTTGCTTCATCATTTTGTCCAGTTATCTTTTCATCAAGGAATTTATCAATCAGCGTATCGACGCGGCTCACAAAAACACTGGCTACCGAAGCGAGCCGGCTGATATCGCCGTTGTTCTGGTCAAACCTGCGCACACCTTTTATGTATGCGTGGGCAGTATTAATGTATTGCTGCAAAGAGAATATCAGGGTTATATTTACATTTATACCCTGTGCCAAAAGTTCTTCGATCACGATGAATCCTTGTTCAGTTGACGGAACTTTGAACAATACATTGGAGCGGTTGACTTCATTGAATAGACGTTTACCTTCTTCTATCGTTTCTTTAGCGTTGTACGCAAGCTTGGGGTTGATCTCAAGACTCACATAACCGTCCGAACCTTTTGTTTTTTCGTATATAGGTTTGAAAACGTCAGCTGCGTCCTGGATGTCTTTTATCGTCAATTCATCGTAGATTTCAAAAGTGGATTTTTGCATTTTCTTCAGTTCATTTATACGTGCATCATAGTCATTGCTTGAACTAATAGCTTTGTCGAAAATAGATGGGTTTGAAGTCATGCCCATCACTCCGATATCGATCATATTTTTGAGTTTGCCTGTATCAAGAAGGGAACGGCTGATATAGTCTAACCAAATACTCTGACCGAACTCAGCTAGTTCCTGAACAGTCGTTTTTTCCATCATAATCTCGTGTTACGATTCCTGGGTTGCCAGGAATTGACATATCGTATTCCAGAGTAGACGGAGAAAGCAACTGCTGCCCAGAGAATATAGGGGGCTATCATGAAGTTGAGTATTAACGCGCACACAGCTAATACCTGGAGCAATGTTTTTGTTTTGCCGTACATATTTGCTTCAGTAGCCACGCCCTGAGGCGCACGTCGGCGTCTCAGGAGCGCGATGAAGATCTCGCGTAACCATATGATCATAACTGCAGTCCAATACCACGGTTCTGTGATCTTGAATGCCAGGGTGACGAGAATTGATATTACCAATATCTTATCTGCAAGCGGATCAAAAAGTTTACCGAAATCAGTTACTTTATTCGCAGCTCGGGCTACGATTCCGTCCAAGACATCGGTCAAAAAGGCAATTATAAATATAACTAAAGCAATCAATCTATTATGCGGAACCTCCCACATAATAAAGAGGATACAGCAAGGCGTAAGTGCTATTCTTAATGTTGTAAGGAAGTTAGCGAGGGTCATTTGGATAATCTTATCCTTGTTCTACTTGATGACGACGAGTTTCTTTACTCTTTCATTTACCGGTGTTTGCATTTTGCAGAAGTACACGCCAGCAGGTAAGTGATCGACTCGAACTGAATAATGACCAGGTTTGATTATTGCTTGATACACAGTTGCACGGATCCTGCCAGATATATCGTATAGTGTTAAACTTACTTTGCCGGCTTGATTTATTACGAATCGAATTTCAGGTCTCGGTGTCGGGTTTGAAGAGAAGAAGAAGTCATTATAAACCGGGTTGTTATCAACATATTCTTCAATACCGTAGTAGATCTGGTATTTCTTCAGCAACCAGTAATCCGGGTCGAATTCAATTGACGTTACTGAATCAGAAATCGTGAATTCAGCGTGTTCGGGTGAGTTGTTTATTGTGATATTGACAAGTGTATCGCTGCTTGTCGTGTGCAGGAGAATCTGGACCGGCATGTGGAAAATTGCAGGAGCACTTGTTTGTGTTTGGTAGATATTGATGCTTGTCAGGTAGTTACCTCCTGACGGCGTACAATGCCAGAATACATCATATTCAGGATACCCCTGGTCAAATACCCATTCGTTAAAGAACCACGTTAAATCAGTTCCGTATACGCTGGAGAATACCATTTTTAGATCTTCAGTACTTGCCGTGCCATAATCAAGTGAGTCGCGATAAGCTTGCATTGCCGTAAAGAAACTATCTTGATCAAGAAAACGAAGCATATGCATTATCCAGCATGCTTTGCAATAGGTATATCCCCAGTTGAACATCTGTCCTGGTGGTGGGTCATAAAGAGGATGTCGCCATGAAGCATCTGCTGCGAAGTAATCTTGAGCACGGCTTTGCATTGTACTGTTGAAATACGAAAGTCCCATTGTGTACCAGTCATAATTCGCATCGCTGTATGTTGCACATCCCTCATTGAGCCAGATATCCCTGAAATCAACACAGGTGACCATATCGCCCCACCACTGATGAGCAAGCTCATGGGCAATGATACGCTTCCAAGCATGTGACCCACTAATAACATTTCGGTGCATTGTTGTGTTTTCCTGATGTTCCATGCCGCCCCAGGCATACGGATA
>JAUWGT010000087.1 GCA_030606265.1 Candidatus Stahliibacteriota bacterium
AGGAGATCGGCGTTATTGTATTCAATATCCACGCGAGCTCAGTGTGTTCTGAAACAGTTGACTGTAACATCAGTATACTCTTCTGTGGGTCAATACCAGCAGCAAGATAATCAACCGCGGCATTGAAGATACTTTCTTCCATTTCCTTTGGGTTAAAACGTACGGTCATCGCGTGATAATCCACAATACCGTAAATGCAGAAATAATCATCCTGGAGTGCGATCATATTCTTCATTGCGCCGACATAATTACCGATATGCAACCTGCCGGACGGTTGAATGCCGCTAAAAACCTTTTTCTTCTCTGACATGGTCAAATAATAGTCAAAAAGAAAATGAAGTCAATACGATAAGATGTCCGCAATTTTACGCTTCGAGCTTGTCGAGAAGTTACCTCAGTAAAATAGCCTTCTCTACTGCTGTATACTCATCTGTCTCCAGCCGCACAAAATACACCCCAGCCGAGAGCTTCTTGCCGGCATGATCAGTACCGTCCCAGAATATGGCAGTAGGCAGTAGGGAGTATGTAGTAGGGAGTAAAGGATTTTTCACCAATCTTCCTGTAGCATCATAAATACTCAATAGAATTTGGGACTTGCTCTGAACTTGATACAGGGTTGGAAATTGGAATTTGATTTTTATCTGCTTTGAAAACGGATTCGGAGAGAGTTCAAGCGCTGGATTGACGTATTCAGACCCTAACGCATTTTCCTCGGTAACCCCTGTGTTCTTATCAAAAACCCAACAGTGAACAGGATTATCAGTCACTGCACCACCATAACCACATGCACCAGCATCTTTATCTTCAATATAAGTAATAAAGAGCGAATCGTTTACTAAAAAAGGATTTGCTGTCATATAATCTTCATCAAAACAATCACCAGGACCTGCACCAGGGGTCCGGGTATTGGTCAAATTAACATAGTCTGTCCAGGTTAAACCATTATCATTTGAATAGGCACCATAAAGCTCACCATTCACACGAAGACCAGCTGAGACATCAGTAGAGTCATCATTACCATGCCACAGGCAATAGAGGTCGTTGTTTGTTGGATCAACAACAAGCTGGGGCTGGTCACACATCGTTCTCCAGGGATCAACCGCACCTGCATGATAATACGGAGCACCATTTACCCAGGGCTCAAGCCACCATCCACCGGGTTCATTGTAATAAATACTCGGGCTGCTTACCGTACTTATTATACCTGACACCTCATCCCAGTGGAAGATCTTTGCTCGATCACCTCCATACAGGGTATCACCACCTGCGCTTACCCATGCTAAATGACCTCCCCAGGCAATATGGAGATTGTCACTCGTATCAAATACTGCGATCGTATTATTGAATGCCCAGATCACTGAATCATTGATATTCATACTGTCAGGAGGTATATAATTCGTAATATTGATAGGTGCATCCCATGTTACACCATTATCAGTAGAAAGCCCATAATAGACATCATTACACCACTGAGACGGCCCTTCCAAATCCATAGATTGGGTCCAGACATAAACAACCTTATCTGAATTGTGCGAACCACGGAGAGATTGTGATAAGGTTGTACAAGAATCATAACCTGCAATATATATCCAGGTTTCACCTTCATCAGTCGTTAGATAAAGGTGATTCATATTAACATCCCTAGTTGCCATAATAATATTATTATTCCTGGCAACACAGACAACAGGACATATATGACCAACAACTTGAGGACCTTTAGGGTCGCCAGAAGGTCCAATAACAATCCAGGAATAATAACCAACCCCAGCATTATAATGATAGGAAACAACCGACCTTTGACTATCTGGATTTACATCTCTTGTTACATCAATCCGTGCAAAACCACTCCATGAAGGAGATGCCTGGCACGTCCCATAGAATGAACCGTCTGCATACCGGAGATTCCAGGCACAGTAACGCGTGGTCTGACCAGGATAATCACCCCATATCCAATCAATATGTGCCTGACCAAGATCATCAACCATAATCCTCTGACCAAAACTACCGCCTTGAAGTTCAAACGAAGTTGAGCCGATTATTGAGTCCTGACCAGAAAAATATTGTCTCACACCATTATAAGGAATCGGACGACCAGCAGGCAATGGTTCATCACCCCTTAATTTTGGTAAGTATTCAAGATTCGCTTTCGCAGGTTCAAGGGCAAAAATCATTGAGAAAAATAACAATATTAAAATGCAGGAAAACTTTATAAATTTCATAATCACCTCCATTAATATTATACGAGTGAATTATAAGTTGTCAAGAGGTGCGAGATTGCTGCCCCGCACTTTTGATAAAAGTACGGGGTCATAATGACATATTATTTTTTTATTTTTACAATTTTCGTCTTTAAAACTCTATTTTTATTTTTTATTATCAAAAAATACACACCTGACTTTAATTCTTTACCAATATTGACAGTTTCTTGCCCTTTTGTTTTCAAATGGATTAATGCTCTTCCCATAATGTCATAAATAGAAATGTCATATAGATTGGTAGGATGTAATCCAGACAATTTTACTTGATCAACAAAGATTGATTTAATTATTTCTATATTAACCTGTAATTCATCTCTTTGTTCTGCTATACCTGTTGAATTCCAGAAATTATTCCTTATCGCATTCCATATATGGTCATAGGAACGGTCATAACCGAGCGCCCAGCACCCTACGCCTTCGAGCAATGAATCATTGACCATACCAAATTTGATATCGAGTGATACAGAATCATCGTACCAGCATTGATGCCATTCTGTTGTGTAATACCGATACCACGGAGTGAGAGAATAATCATCCCATATTCTACCATAGGTATTCGCGTTCTGAAATGCGTAGTAATATATCTTTGCTGAAGCAGTACCAGTCGTGGCACTACCGATATCTTGTGAAACAGTAGGCCAATCCAAACCATAATAAGGGATACCCAGAATTATCTTCGACCCGTCCACCCCATATGCTTTATAACTGCCAATTGACTTTGCGGCACAGTACTGTCCCCAAAAAGAAGAGGGAACACAAGGTGAGACTGGTCCGGCTACTGATGAACCGCTCCAGTGAAAATCATAAGCCATGATGAATAGACCATCGCAGTGGTCAGCCAAGTAGTCGATGTCATAACCCGGGTACCATTCAGGTACTGCGATCGAGGCGATATACACGTCTTTTCTGCCCCCTGAATGACCCCAGAGTTCTAAAGAGAGATCATTCATAAATAAATTAAAACTATCGCGCACTGAACTGGTCACGAACTCAAAATCAATATTAGCACCTTCAATGCCGTAATTGGTCATGAAATCGCTGATATTATATATTGCATTCTGTCGTGCTGTAGCATTATTGAGTAAAGTAGTCACATTAGAACTTCCAAAGACAATAAAGGTCATGTGGATTGCAACACCATTAGCATGACCATGGTCACGAATACAAGTGAAGCGGCTTAGATAAGGAATGCTACCTAGACTACCATCAACCGGATCAATCTCCACGGAGAAATAAGCAATATGAGTGAGCAAATCCATTTGAAAATAAGCATAATATGTCGTATCGATCCAATATGGGCAATAACCATAATAGTCTTTGAGCATCTCGCGCGAGCTGATATGAAAAGGCACATAAGCAAGCTGTGTCTGACTGACGGCTGAGAAAATTGCGTCTTCCAGATGATTTTCATATTCTATTTGATGTATTGAAGGCGCATGCACGAGCGCTGCAAGCAATAGAAAAAACATTATTCTATCTTTGTCCTGCGTACCCTACTAATGATCAAGAAAATCGCAACGGCGAGGACCAGGATTATTATTATTACAACAATCAACGTAGCATTAATAAAAACACGCACTTGATCAACATGCTCTTCGGGCATCGAGCCTTGGGCTTCATCTTGTAGGCTATCTTGGTGTAATTCTACTTCATAATGGTGTATGCTTTCAAAATTAGAATCGGGTTTTGAAAGCTCAGGTTTGGCGCTCACAAATCCTACCAAGAGTATTATCGCAAACAGTAGCGCATAATGTTTCAATTATTCCTCCTCTTTGTCTTATTATAAATAATTTAAATGTGTCTGTCAAGGAATGGCTACGTGTCATCCTGCCAAATCTAATCTTTTATTTATCTCAAGGGCGATCTTTAACCCCTCTTCTTTAGTCTTTATCTTTTCTTCAAGCTGCAGATCAAGAAGTTCCTGGAGGATTATTTTGAATTTTGGTCCGGGCTTCAAATCTCGGGCGATGAGGTCATGACCATTCACAAGCCGTTCAACTTTAGGCTTAGCATCATCTGCCCTTTTCAACGCGATCATCCTTATGAAAACTTCTTCAAGATGTTTTGTCCAACCAGCGGTTGCATAACCATCAGCCCAAGCAATCATCATGGCTCCAAACCAATCCTCGTTAAGATCCCGAAAAAACCTGCGAATTGCACGATCAGTCAATGCTGGATTCGTTGCCAGAAGATGGAGTCTCATGTGTTCCTTGACTAACTTACTTACTGTATTTACATCGTTGCGCGACATTTTCAAACGTTTAGAGCCAAGCGTGCGCACTATCCGACTACCGATTATGTCATGCCCATAAAAATGAATTTCGCCGTTTTTGACAAGCAGGGTATCTGGCTTGGCTACATCATGGAACAAACCAGCAAGTTTAACCAAAGGCACGCTTCTGCCCTTGGTAAAATAATGAGAAAACTCCGGTTCAATATCTCTAAAAAAACCATCTTTAATAAGATGTTCTAATGCTTCATAGGTACCGAGTGAATGATTCCAAAGATAATCATCTTCAATAATCTTTTTCGCTTCAGGATATATCTGCAGAAAAAAACCGAGTGAGTTCATTTTAAGGATCATGGTAAAGGAATCTGGCGTGGCCATGATGCGCAGCATCTCATAGCCAATTCGTTCAGCTGCTATCTTTTTCAAACTTACTTGCTTGGCATATTTAAAAAAGTCCCGGTGTAAACGAAGACCAAGTTCGAGCGAAAATCTGAATCCACGCAGCACACGTAAGGGATCTTGTTTTAGTGCCTGCTCAGTAGTCAGCCTCAGAATTCCCTTTTGCAAGTCCTTCATGCCCTTAAAGGGATCATAGAATTCATGAGTGTCACAATTTATTGCCATGGAATTGACCGTAAAATCGCGTCGCTTCAAATCAGCGGCGATGACTTTTCTGCCGATACCGATGAAGTCATATATAATATTGTCTGTGACAACGCGTGCTTCATCCTCGGCTTTGCTTAAAAGCACAAATGCCCCTTTGGTTTTACGGGCAAAGCTGCGCGCGAAGCGGATACCAGAACCAGACACGGCAAAATCATAATCGACTGGCTCAGTGTCGAGCATAATATCCCGGACTGTACCACCAACAAGGTATAGCTTGCGTTTACCTTTCAGCACCCTGACGCGTTGAATACTCTGATTCTCTATGATAAATCGCTTCAAAGACTCCATCGTGTTATTCTACTCGGTAAACCAATGCCTGTCAACGTTTTTAAAATATAGTTATTAAGTAATTATGTAATTAAGTTATTGAAAGATATTTTAATAGTTTTTTCTTTACACCCTACGCTTTACTCGTTACTCTCTGCGCTTTTTCTTCCCAGTCCCTTCTGCCTATCCCATTTTTTCTTAAATCTCTGATTTAATCGCAAAACTGTGTTCCGTCCCGTGGATTTTCGGTTTAGCTGTCCGTTTATTCTATTCTTATTTCAAACGGCTCCGGAGAACTTGCATCATCATAGTCATCATGGACAAGAACAAAATACTCCTGACCTGCTTTAACATCAAACTCTGCAGGACATTTTTTCCAATCACTACTGTGTTTTAGCTTATTAGGATCTTTTGTATCTAATACATACAATCTTATTTCAGGTGTTATATCAGAAAAGTCCTTAGCCAGAAACTTGATTTTACGTGCCTTAGAAGATTTAATCTTATAGTAATCTTGATCATCAGTAGGAAAGATTGCCAAATTTATTGTATCACCCTGTTTTATTGTCTTGGCATCTTCAAAATTATCATTTGGTTCATATTGGTCCATTTCATCCAGAAATTCGATTTTCAAATCATAAGGCGTTTCAGATGCTCCATCATCGTAATCATCATGGAACAAAAGGAAATAATCACCGGTTTTAGAGACAAAACAAGCATCCGGCATTCTTTTCCAACTTCTTATCGTTTTCACCTTGGGATCTGCCCATTCATCAAAAACAAAATATTTCACCTCTGGAGTAATTCCTTCAGGAACGTTTTTTGATTTTATAGTTAGATAACCCTGCTTTTCTACTTTCACTTTTAACCAATCCTGATCTTCTGCTGGATAAACAGCTATTTTAAGATCAGTCCCGATTTCAACTGATTTTGCATGTTCTGCTGCATTATTAGCTTCGGTTGGATCAAATTCCACTAAAAAATCAACCTTAAATTGAGCTGGTTTACCAGATGAGGCATCATCGTAATCATCCTTGATAACAAAGTAATAAGTACCTGCTTCAGGAATAAATAATGCATCTGGAAGTCTGCGCCAGCCTCGAAGACGTTTCTCTTTTTTACCTTCCCACTCTTGATATAATGCAAAAGTGATTTCAAGATTAATTTCCTCGGGAACCTGACTTGCCTGAACTTTCAAATATCCTTGTTCAGTAAGATTCACTTTAAACCAGTCCATATCACCTTTCGGATTAATCGTAAGTGAAAATGGTTGACCTAAGGTTATATCATTTGCTTGATCAATCTTGTTGTTTGGTTCTTTATCTCCTCCGCCTTTTCCAACCCCGCAGCTAATAAATATCAACACTAATAGCACTGTTAGGACTTTTGTTAACTTTATGTATTTTAACCTCATTTTACACCCCCTTTACACTGAATTATAATTGAAATCTCCAAGAAATCAAGAACCAGATTATAGTTTATCCGTTTGAATCTGCGACAATCTGTTTGCATCAAATTTTAAATGAAATTTAAAATCCTATTGACCAGCGGAATCGCCAACCTTGATCAGTTGATGCATAAAATGGGCAGTTAAAAGAAAACGGACCAAGAACAAACCGTGCACCTACATCAAAAGCAAAGTCGCCGTAAAAACCTGCATCAGCAAAAATCCTTATGCGTGTATTGCGAGGAAATTCAAGGTTCATACAATACATTTCATCTGATTTGATGTGCAGAGTCTGATACCCTCTCATATTTCCATCACCCGGGATATGGATCCTCTCTTGAGGTGAAAATGTTCCATGTTGACCGCCGATAAGATCAGGTATAAAGGTAATGCGCAGTGCACCACTCAAGAAGAACTGTTCCTGGATTGGAGGTGTACCGAATATTCTCCCGGCAAACAAACGCACTTTGCACGGCAAGAATAAATCAAGTTCTCGCTCTACAACTGCTATTGCCTTCACATAATTCCATGCACTGCCAAAGGCCTCATGGGCTACAGACAGTTCCAAACCAACACGCCAGGGACCATGCTTGAATGATAGGTCATTGTCGATCATTACATTTTTGGCGAGTTCCCAATCAAGCGTATCAACCAGTTCATACGAGTAGAGGTTTCGATAAACCAACATACTCTTGATCTCAAGTTGCGGTGTACGGGTCAATGGAATACCCAGGTTACTCACTAAACCAATCCTTGCTTTATCCTCACCATTGATCTTGGCACCACCGAGAACAAGCCGCGTACGAAAGCCCCGCCTGAACAAAAGGGGTGTTTGGTAACTAAATGACGAATAGAGATTACTGCTTTTAGTGCCATAAGTGCATCCAGCAACCCATTGGTTTTGACCCTTCATGAAATCAAAATCAATAAACTCTGCACCAGCCAAGTACATACCCACAATAACACCATCATACGAACTATACCATAAATAAGGTAGCCAGATAATCTGATAGCTATCAAGTGAAGGCAGGCTGAAAACCGGTTTTAGTTCGACTTTACGCGGATGGAAGTTATTCCAGTAATTCGCTTCAAGTGAATACCCATGAGGATCAATGACCACTTTTTTGATATTTCCGGCTGGTTCTGGCATTATTATCGTGTCAATCTTGGACGGCGTATCTATACGAAATACACACATGCCTGATTCAGCTTCAACAAGAACATCGACTGGAACCTGCAATGCGCCTTGGTTCTTCAGGATCACCTTATTACCCCATACTTTTTCAACTGACCAATCACAATATTCTGTTGTATTGAGGAAAGAATCGAATAGAGGTTGCAGCTCCTTACCGCTAATATTTTCACAGATCCGAATGAAGTCTTCTGTCTTTGGATGTTTGAACTTATAGTTTTTAAAATACGTCTTAAGAATCTTTTCGAAGCGCTCGCGCCCTAAAATGCCTTCAAGATTAAATAGAAACAACGCTGCTTTTGAATACGCACTATTAGCATAAGCGATCGGAATATCGATATACTCATACGATGAAGTGAGAATCGGCATTTCCATCTGGTTAGTCTGGGTCAGATAATAAACTAATTTATGGTAGTAACGTCTGGTTATAGGTGGCACAAGCGGTATATGAAACTTGAGCAAGGAGTTTTCTCTCCCGTATTTGTCTTCAAGATACCTGACCTCCGTATAGGTCGTGAATCCCTCATCAAGCCACGCCTCATCCATTTCATTTGAACCAAGAAGACCATAGAACCATTGATGACCGATCTCATGAATGATGACAATTTCAAACAACCGGGTAAATGGGTCTTCATCCAAACCAATAATGACCAGCTGAGGATACTCCATGCCTCCTGAGAAATTGCCATCGACAATGCTGAGGTTTTTATACGGGTATTTGCCATACCATTGATTATAGCGCCTCACGGCGTCGATCCCATAAGCACCAGCATTCTTCCATTTATTCTCATTATGTTTCTGAAAGAAAACATAAAGATTAATATCATCAATCTCAAATCTTTCGACCAAGTATTCAGGATCACATGCCCAGGCAAAATCGTGAATGTTCTCAGCGTGAAACCTCACGGTTCTTCGCTCACCTGTCATGACCTTCCTTTTTGTCGTGATCAATGAATCCATGAAGACAAGATCTCCAGGATCAAGTCGTTCACCAGTTGCCGCTACCACATAGTCACCGGGTACATTTAACGTAACATCAAAACTTCCGTATTCCCCGTAGAATTCACCGATCGCATGGTAGGTATCGAGATGCCAGCCATCCTCATCGAAAACACATGCTTTCGGATACCATTGGACAATTTCATAGTGATCGTCTTGATAACCCAGTCTTGATATATGTTTGGGGATTTTTAAATCAAATGCGATATTGAAACAAGCTGAATCGCCAGATTTTATTGGATCATCAAGCGGCATTATCAATAGCGTTCCCTTGATATCGAAATCCAATGGCACTTCACCCCGGCGTACACCTTTGATATCAATGTAGCCACGCTCTGAGAAATCCATCTTGCTTAAACCTGTGAAACCCATTTTCTTTATTTCTTTGGCAAATACTGTTTCTTCATCCCGAAAGGCATTGGCATATAAATGGCAATAAAGGGTTTCCAAAACAAATGGTGAGTCGTTGAAATAGGTCAAATATTCATTTGCGATTAAGTGGTGTTCCTTAGTATTGAGTTCAGCCTTAATATCGTAGGATACTGTTTGTTGCCATTGTGATAAAAAAAATACAAGAATGCAAAGCATAATATCGATTATATATAATTCTCCAGCTTAATCAA
>JAUWGT010000068.1 GCA_030606265.1 Candidatus Stahliibacteriota bacterium
TTGGCTGAAGTCATGTTCGCATTTGCGAACTGAAGACACACTTCGTTGAAGACATGTCGCTTCGCTCCTGAATCAGCCTGATAAATCAGGCGACTACAATTCTCTCAATTACTTAATAACTGTTTTTCTCAATTACTTAGTAACTAATAACTTAATAACCAGAAAATAGAGAGTATGGAGTAGGGCGTAAAGCGTAGGGAGACAAGAAAGAAAATCCAATAAATTGGACGACTATAACACAGATAAACAATGGAGTCCCGCTGCACGCGGTTTCTGAATTTCCAACATTTAAACGTCATTAACGACAAAAAATGTAGTCGTCTGATTTATCAGACAATGCTCGATGAATCGAGCAACTACAACTCTTGGTTCTTGTCCCGATTTGTCATTTTGGATTATCATATATAGGAAAATCGTGGATCCCGCAAAGCGGGAGAGCTTGTGCGAGGTTACATACCTGGCAATGGAAACCCGGTGATTGACTGAAAACTCTCTTTAGTCTTGTCAGCCACTTTCTTCTTGGCGTCATTTAAGGCAGCAAGTATAAGGTCTTCAACCATTGCAACATCTTTTTCTTCAAAGACCTCTGGTTCAATCTTAACAGCAAGCACATTCTGCTCACCATCCATCTCAATCCTGACCATACCACCACCTGCACTTCCTTCAATCCTGATTTTTCTCAGTTCCTCCATGAGCTTTGTCTGCAATTTCTGAGCTTCCCGTAACATGTTCTTCAAATTGCCTCTCCTATTTTATTTCCTCACTATCAAATAGATCCTTAATGGTTTCAGCAAGGTGGTTCTTTTCTTGTTTTCGTTCAGTCATATTAAGAGTAAGCGTGAAATCACCGTTCAAGATATTTTTCAAGACGGATTCAAGTACTTTTCTATTTCCTTCTAATTGTCTTTTGGAAAAGTCATTTTTCGCAGAAATAATAATATTCTTATCGCTTCTCTCGATCTCAACATCGTGGATAATACCTGCAAGCTTAGGACTGAAATTCTGCAGTCTGTTAGACAACTTATCTTTCAGGTTAGCTTTGCCATTTGGGTTTGCGGTATCTTTATCATTATTCATTTTGCGTGGGGATTCTGAAGAACGGCTGAGATTGAACACCAGTTTGCTAAAAAGCAGTTCTATCACAACCCTAACATTAATCGACCTTCTAACCATTTCTTCAAATCTGAGGCATATTTCAAGCATTGCGGTCAATTTTTCACGCTCCAATTCTATATTTTGTAAACTAGCAATCTCATCACCGCTCAACTCAACATACTCATCAGGCAATCCAGTCTTAACGAGAAAAACGGCACGCAGGTAACTGGTGAATCCCCGGTATATCTCAACTGGATCAGCGCCATCTTCAATGCCTTTGTTGAGCAATAATATTACCTGCTTCAGATCTCCTTTTATTACTTGTTCAAGGATTTCAAAGTAGAAACTACTTCCCATGAAGCCGATCAATTTAAAAACATCATTCTCTGTAATCTCACTTTCGACAAATGATGACAGTTGATCAAGAATACTCTCGCCATCACGAATACTGCCATCTGCTCTTACTGCGAGATAATGCAAGGCATTTTGTGTTATCTTAATATTTTCCAGGTCGGCAATTGATTTAAGGCGTGTTGATATTTCTTTTAATGAAAGTCGCTTAAATACAAAACGCTGACAGCGTGATAGGATCGTACTTGGAACCTTCATTGGGTTGGTCGTGGCGAATATAAAAATAACCTTGGACGGAGGTTCTTCTAATGTCTTAAGCAGGGCGTTAAAAGCGTCCGGGGTTAAACTGTGCACTTCATCGATAATATAAATCTTGTAGCGACCGCGCAGGGGTGAGTATTTGACACCCTCCCTTAAACCGCGGATTTCATCAATACCTCTGTTTGATGCGCCATCTATCTCAATAACATCAATGCTTCTGCTGAGCGTTATTTCCTTACAAGACTGACATTTTTGACAGGGATGAATAGTCGAACCCTCACTGCAATTCAGGCTCTTGGCAAGAATGCGTGCGGTCGTGGTTTTGCCAACGCCGCGTGGTCCTGCAAAAATAAAGGCGTGTCCAATACGCCCACTTTTGATTGCTCCTTTTAGAGAACTTAGAACATGGCCCTGACCGGTTAAGTCATCAAAATCTTGAGGGCGATACTTTAATGAAAATACGCGATGAACCACTTAATACCTCACTTCGTTCGGTTAAATTCTAATTTCAAATATCTAAATCCTAAATAATTTCAAAATTCAAATAATTAAATTCAAAACTCTGTTTTGTACATTTGGATTCCGATATTCGAATTTGTTTAGCATTTAGTGCTTAGAATTTCGGATTTTCATATCGCACAACCAGCTATAGCAAAAGAAATAACACCAGTTCTCTTCATTATCATAGGCAACTTTAAGCTAATGGTTCGTAGGTTCGGTCGTGCACTCCCTTTGCCAATCCAGTCAGGAACAGTAAGGCGAAGAACTCAGACCAGGCACCCTTATAACCAGCCCTTGCCTGCTTACCGTTGCTTCTTTCCAGACCTGACGGAGTTTGCAGGTGGAACCATCACAAGACCCGATCCTCAACATTCTTCAACTCCTGGCTGTCACCCCTGAAAGTCTTGACTCAAATGGAATCTTCGACCCCGCATAAGCGGATTTCGGGTCACTCCGCCAGAAGGCGGATTTCAAGGCACCGCTAACTCCCCGTCTAGCACGACCGTTATTAACGTGTAAAAGCATTTTTTTCAAAAAGAAATTCGCTCGGCTTGATGCCGCAAGTACCAATACCTCGCCTTACCAACATCGACTGAAAATTCTCAACATTCTTCAGATTAACTTCTGCCAATCTCTGATAGTCTGGTGTTCTCATAGCCATAGCAAGTTCGTCATCGGCAGACCAACCATTCAATTTAATAACCATATCTCTTGCGACCCTGGGATTTCTTGCGAGATAACTGAGGGTTGCCTCAACAGCGGTCTTGATACGTATTGCGGTAAGCTTACTCTCTTTAGTGACATAGCTTTTGTGCATTACAATTGCTGCATAGGGCATGGATGGAAGAACATAGAAAGAAATTACACCTTCCATTAAAATCTGACTGCCATTAAACACATGGTAACCACGATAGGGGTCAATAAGATAAAGCACATCTGCTTTATCATCTACAAACGCGGTCGCAATCTCTTCGGCTTGCAAAGGAACTTGGATGACTTTAGTTATCTTATCTTCAGCCATTTTTGCCAAGATAAGGTTGATCAAGTATTCATCGCTTGCCAGGTATCCTAAGCGTCTACCTTTAAGGTCTCTTAATCTAGTGATTTTAGTCTTTGCCGGCACAACTATCGCATCCAAACCTCTACCTGACTTGATCTCTATGGAGCTCATTACTTTAATCGTGTCACCGTTACTCGCCGGTGACAGCATAAGCCAGTACCAGGGAACAGCGACAATATCGTATTGACCATCTTTTAACCCCTGCAAAGGATTTCCTTGGATCTCAACAAATACCGGATCAATTTTTTCTAAGAGAAAGTATTGTCTGGTAGTATCCTCTTCGGCTACATAAAATGGTACTGATGCGAAGGATTTGTCAACACCTATCCTGATCTGTGAAGGCAGCGATTGTTTGTACTGTGGATAGCCAACTACAAATAAAAGAACCAAAGCTCCGATAAAGATAAGTACACTCAATAACCTTTCCTTTGGTTTAATACCCATTACTGCTCCTTCTCTAATTTTTCTATTTTTTGTAGATATTCCAGCGCCTTTTTCGTATTACCTGTTTCTCGATAGCAAAATGCAAGGTTTCTCATGGCATCTATGAACTTGGGGTTGAAAACCAAGACTTTGCCTTCAAGTAGGTCAATTGCTTTCCGGTAGTCCTTTAGCTGAGAATGGATAACTGCGATATAGAACCATGCGTAAAGATCATCCGCCTTTAGCTCGGTGATCTTCTCAAAGTAACCGAGCGCATCTTCGTACTTTTCTGCCCTAATAAGTAACTCGCCGGCATAGAATAACGCATCAGGGTCTTCGGGGAATAGATCAAGGCTCTTCAGTACATAATTCAAGGCGTTCTTGTTGTTCTTGAGATTGTAGTAGGACATGCCACCTAAATAATAAGCCCGGGATAGACCTTGTGTCAGCTTATAGAATCTATCGATATTCCTTCGCTGTGTTGTTAGCCCCGCATCGAAACCAAGTTTTACCTTAATTAATTGATCGAGTTCTTCAGTATTCTTATCAACCCATAATTTCATTATTTTTTGTGCAAGGAGCTTATCGATTTCAGGAAGATTCTTGAAAACAAGTTTTGCTGCACCTTTATATTTCTTGTCAAAATGCTTAATCGCATCATCAAACTTAACAAGTGCTGAATCATATAGTTTCCTGTCAAAAAATGATTTACCGATAAGGAAATATGCCTGGGGGTTCTCAGGATCGAGTGCCAGTGCTTTTACATACGCCTGGGCAGCAAGATCTTTCTTACCCTCTATAGCATAAATCCCCCCTCTAAGGATGTAGATATCGACTTTATTCGGATTCAAAAGCTCGCAGAAGCTCAAGTCTTTAAGTGCTGCTTCATATTTCTGCTCCATCTCAAGCGCCACTGCAGCATTGTAAAATGCTTGCCAATAAACTGAAAGGTTGTTTTTGTCCTTAAGTATCCACTTAAGCGTACTCAATGAATCAACACTGATAGCGTCGTGAAATGCCTTGCTTGCTGCGGTCCAATGGGTAAGACCAATCTCTGTTTTTGCCAACAGGCAATACAATTCATAATTATTGGGGTCACTTTTAAGACCGATCAAAACCTGTTCTTTTGCCCTCTGATACTCACCACGTTGAATATAGATATTCGCCGAATTGATCGCAGTTGACGGGCAGCCCACAAACAAAATCAGTAAGCCCAGCAAGAGTAATTTTTTCATCTTACCTCCTTAATCGTTATTCTAATGATATTTGGAAGAAAGTCAATAACAGAATGGCATCGTTATTAGTTGTACGGCATGGCAGCCAGTATCGTCCAACGGCATCGTAATAGGGCTGGAAAAGACCATAAGCGACCATCGATAGAAACAAAAGGTACTGGTCTTTCGTATTTAACGGAGCGAGCCTAAAGGCTCTACTCCTGCAAATTTCGACATTCTCGGTCAGGCTGAAAACGTACAACCAGGTGTAAAGGCTCTTGATTTTTCGAGGATTTAGCATATTATTAAGCCACATGTCACTTATCAACATAGCCAGTCTCTTTCTTGTGATAATGACCAAACCGCTAATTATTGATTCCATCATATACGCTGTCGACCTGCCTACAATGGAGATTAGAGAGCAGATAATAACCGGCTCAATCATTGATTACAGTATAGACGATTATCTGTACGTGTTGACCGCACGGTATCTTTATAAAATAGATCCGGATTACTTATCGCTAAAGGACCGGATACCTTTACCTCAACGATTCAATTATATCGCCACGAACATTGACGATGTAATTTTAATAACCAGCGGGGAGATTATCCTCCTGGACAAAAAAAATCTAGCTTTTAAAACCGGCATCGGCATTGAATACGGTGACTACCGACCCATGCTCTCTCGCAACAACACAATTGCGCGGGGACATAATAATATACTCAATCTATTCATTAATACGGAGGGGAAAACAATAATCAAAATATTCGATTTGACCACGGGTCGCCTCTTGAAGAAAAGAACCATATCCAGACTAGTCGCTTACCGATACTATGCCGACGATAACCTCATTGTCACTTTCGATATCGAAAATAAAATAACCTTATATGATTTATTACTAAATAAACAAAATAAATTCATACTAAACACCCATGGAAATGAATTTGAACGGTATGAAAATGGTTATCTGATTTATAGCGCGGAAGCAATTTCTTTTGTCACAAGACAGGGTGAATTAATAGATTTTCAGCCAATTCCTATTGAAAATCAGGAAGTAGTCGAGAGATTTTTGTTCGTTACTGAACATGGGATTGTCCTGCTGGATTCCTTAACTTTAAGACCCAAAGTGATATTCAAAGGTGCTGTGGAGTTTGCAAGACTATTCCAGGTGCAGTCAGATGACTATGACTATGCACTTGCCTTAGACCGGAATGGCAGTTTCCATTTACTCAACTTAAACACCATGGTTATTATATCAATGACCGAAGCAGAGGATAGAATACCAGAAAAAACCGCTGGGCTATCCACTGCTGCAACTGACTCACTGTGGTATTTCCAGATTGGGGCATTTTCCAATAACGATAATGCTCGGCAAATGTACGAAGAGATAAGACAACGTAATATTCCGGTTTTCATTGATTCGACTGATCTTTATCGCGTTAAATTCGGTGGTTTCCAGGACAAGTTCAAGGCGATCGAGATTGTCGAGAAAGCAAACCTTGATGGATGGTTTGTTTTCCAAAAAAGAATCGGACAGCCAGATTTTACCAAGTTCATTATAGGACTGAAGAAGTTTGAATTGAAGGATGGGATCATAACAAGGAGTGACTAATGAAGAAAATAGTAGAAACCGCCCAGGCGCCACGAGCAATCGGTCACTATTCTCAGGCGGTATCAATTGGTGATCTGGTTTTTACAGCCGGACAGATCGCGCTCTCACCAGCAACTAATGAGATGGTTGATGGTGATGTGGCAAAGCAAACAAGACAAGTACTTGACAATTTGAAAGCAGTACTTGGGGCAGCTGGCGCTGATCTGTCAAAGGTCGTAAAAACAACCGTGTATTTAACCATACCAGAACATTTTGCTCCAATGAATGATGTTTATGGACAGTATTTTACTGAGGAACCACCTGCTCGTGCCACGATTTTTGTTAAATCCTTGCCCAAGGGCGCGCTCGTTGAAATCGATGCCATCGCTCGATTATAAAGCGATTCAGGGATATCTGGGCATTAGATTCAAAAAGAGAACTCTATTAAAGTTAGCCCTTACACATTCATCATATAGAGATCCCCAGAATAATAAGAAGAAATCCAATGAAACACTTGAATTCCTCGGCGATGCAGTATTAGAACTTATTGTACGCGAATTCCTCTACATCAAGTATCCTGATGCCCAAGAAGGAGAACTGAGCGAATTGAAGAAAAGATATACCTGTACTGAAGCACTCTATAGAACCGGTAAGAGACTATATTTAGGCAAATTCTTGATAATGGATAAAGGCGAAGAACTTACTGGTGGTAGAGATCGACCATCAAATATAGCTGGTTGTCTTGAAGCAATTATCGGAGCACTCTATTTTGATCGCGGGCTGGTATATGTCGCAAAGTTTGTGCAATGTATACTTCTTAAAAAGCGGATAGCAAAGCACAAAGACTACAAATCAGCACTAAACCGTTGGACAATGCAGCATCGGAAATCGATTGGTTATCGTATCGTGAAAGAAGAAGGCGCTCCGCATAAGAAGAAATTCCTCGTCAATCTTTACATTAACAAAAGAAAAGCAAGTCAGGGGTCTGGATCAACAAAGAAGAAAGCCGAGCAGGAAGCAGCGAAGATTTTCTTTCAGAAGAAATCCAAACAAAAGAGATTATAAACGACGCATATCGATAAACACGTTGTACGGTTGCGAAATGCGATTCGTTATCGATTATCGTTTGTCGCGGTTCGAAAACGGCATGACGAAACCGTATCGCTCTTCGTTTAACGTAACCGATAACCGACCATTATTTCTGGATCATCCGGTCAAGCCGGATGATGACATGAATGCAAACCGGATGATGACACAAGAACTTATGGCGGTCCTTGTCATTATCCAACTTGCTGTAGTCCTGCTTGCCCTGTTAGTACTGAGTGTAATCGAAGTGAGTTGTATGTCGAAGGGATTGGATAATCCAGAGAATATGACCAAAAGTTATTATGTATATATTTTAGCCAGTAAACGAAATGGTACATTGTATATTGGTATCACATCCAATTTAATAAAACGAGTATGGGAACATAAAGAAAAGAATATAAAGGGTTTTACCAAGAAATACAACGTAAGCAAATTAGTATATTTCGAACAATGTAATGACCCTGAAAATGCAATCAAGCGAGAAAAAAGGCTTAAGAGATATAACCGAAAATGGAAGTTGGAATTGATTGAAAAAGAAAATCCTAACTGGAGAGATTTGTATTATGATTTGATTCCTGGATTGCCCGATCAAGTTGGGCAATGACAGGTGAGGGGGTCGAGCGATGAATTTCAAAATCTAAATACCAAATATATGTACATCTTCGCTCTTTTTCTATGACATTGGAAATTTGTCATTAGACATTCATTTCTAATTTGTCATTTGGTCTTTGATATTATCCTGACTTTGCCTGTATCAGCATCGAGTTCAACGAGTGAACCGTCAGGTATAAGGACGGTTGCGTTCCTGATCACCACCGCCGGGACGCCCAGCTCCCGAGCCACCATAGCGGCATGACATATTATCCCACCAACTTCAATTACGACACCAGAAGCAATCGTAAAAAGCGGCGTCCAACCCGGATCTGTATGATGAGTAACTAATATCTCACCTTCCTTCAATCGCATACTATCTTTGAAATTCTTCACCACCCTTGCCCGTGCTTTGATTTTGCCAAAACTAAGGGGCTCTCCTGATAATACCGCAGATTCTTCCAAAACAGCAAAAACTCTTTCACCACTTTCAAATACAATATCTGGCGCCTTTGCTTGTCTATAAGTCTTCCACTCATCCTTCCTTCCCTTTCATATTCTTTAAAAGCTTTTGTTGTAATCACCAGTAATTCAGGTACACGGAATTTCGATGTTAGCTGCAACAAATTCCAGGCTTTTACACCCACTTGTTTTTGTCTGGCGTCTTCGTTTATAGTGACTATATACTTCATCATTCAATGGAAAGGGGACAGGCTACTTTTTAGATAGAGAAATCTATTCGATATCATAAGGTAGCCGCGTCTAAAAAGTAGCCTGTCCCCTTTCCAGCTCCTCGATTTCTTCAGCTAGCCGCTGGTATTCCTCAAACAGTCTTTTTGACTTACGCGGGTTAATTGTCAAACCGGGGCGTGAAAAAGACTTCCTTAATTCTTGACGACGTACTTCTTTCTCAATTATTTGCAGTCGTAGCCTGTCTTGCGGGGATTGCTTGGTCTTCTTTTTTGATTGTTTGTTCAGTGGCTGTAAAGCCTTTTTCCCTTTTTTCCACAGATAGTAGGAATAATCACCAGGGTAGTCATATACGCGATTATCTTTCAACTCTATTATTCGCGTCGCAAATGATGCGATCAAATCACGGTTATGAGAAACCAATATCGTAGTTCCTTGATAAGTTAGTATTGCCTGCTTAACAGCATCCACTGAATCGCGGTCAAGATGATAGGTCGGTTCATCGAGGATAAGTAAATTTGACGGCTCAATCATTGCTTTCAATATCACAAGGCGTGTTTTTTCACCACCACTCAGGATGTCTATTCTTTTATTAACATCGTCGCCAGAAAAGGAAAACAGACCTAAAAACCCACGCAGATTTATGTTCGCAGCTGAACAGGCACTTTGGGTAACTTCTTCAAGAACAGTATTTAATGGGTTAAGTTTCAACAGAATTTCATGTGAAAATGCACCGATCCTCAGTTTTTCACTGGATTTTCTTGAACCACACGTTGGTTCTTCATGGCCTGCAATGATACGACATAAGGTTGATTTCCCTGCACCATTCTTGCCGATGAGGGCAATTCTATCTCCTTTTTCAATTACAATATTGACACTGTTTAAGACTGTTTTGCCGTCGTATTTCATGCCGATGTCCTCTAGTTCAACGACCCGACGGCTATGGATCGTTTCGACAGGGAAACGAACTTCTATTTTCTTTCTTTCCGATTCTATTTGAATGCGATCCATGCGTTCCAAATACTTTTTTCGGCTTTTGACTAATCTGGCTTTCTTCTTGTTTGCCCGGTTGCGCGCAATGAATTCCTTTATCTCCTTAATTCTTTTTTCCTGTATATTGGCAAGATGTACGATGCGTTGCTTACGTATCTGTGATTCTTTCAGATACGCGGTATAGTTGGCACGATAGCGACGCATTTCTCCAAAGTCAATCTCATAGATACCGATTTTCCCTTTTGGTGTCTTCAAAACCCGGTCAAGAAAGTAGCGATCATGAGATACAATGATTATTGCGCCTTCGAAATTGTCCAGATAATTCTCAAGCCATTCAATAGACTCAATATCAAGGTGATTTGTTGGTTCATCAAGCAAGAGTAAATCAGGTTTGTTAAGGAGCAACCTGGCAAGAACAATACGCATCTGCCAGCCACTCGAGAACTCCTGCACAAGCTTATTATAATCGTCTTCAATAAAGCCTAAACCGTGCACCACCTTATATGCCTCAGTTTCGTAGTCGTAGCCACCAAAGCCATGAAATTCATCCTCAGCACAGGTATACTCCTTCAGTTTTTCCTTGGAGCGTGGGTTTTGTTCAAGGGATTTGCCGATTTCAGATAACCTTTTCAAGTGGTTATGGAAATCCTGTAGAACTTCATCGATCAAGGTATTGCCGTGCAAGACTATTTCTTCCTGAGGCAGATAGCCAATCCTGAGGTTTTTAGGTATGTCAACATGCCCCTTTGTACTTGAAATCTCCCCAGATATGATGCGTAGTAGCGTAGTCTTGCCAGTGCCATTGCCACCGACAAGACCAAATCGGTCAAATTTATTGATATTGAAATCAACCTGCGAAAATAGGGTTCGCTCACCTATACGGTATTCAATATCAATGAGTTTAAGCATTGGCTATTTTAATGCAATCTTGGCTTAAGTCAAGTAATAGGGGGACAGGCTACTTTTTATATGTATAATTATTGTTTGATCTAAAGTGGTTTTTACTTCTAAAAAGTAGCCTGTCCCCTTTTCTCTTTAATTACTTCTTGACATTTTTAGAATTATATGTATAATGTTCGAATAAATGCAGCATTTCATCATCAGGTAGAGATGCTCATTTATTGAACATTGTACTAATCCTGATGAATTTAAGGAAAGGAGGTGGTACAATCAATAATAAAGGTTTTCGTAGTAGGAAGGTGGCATTAAAAAAGGAGGCAAAATGAAATATGCCATAACAATAGCGTTAATGCTATCGCTATCGTTTGGATTGATAACTGAGTCTTTCAGGTATCAATCAACTGCTAGATTATGGACGGACGATTATGATCTTCTCTTTGACCCAGCAAGGATTTCTGAAATCGAAGGCTCCAGATTATGGACAAGCCTTTCGAACTTTGTCACGGGTAGTGAGGAGCTGTTCTCTAATGGTAGTGTCCCGTACTTTCTAATCGGGGGCACAAAGAACTTTGGAAAATACTATCCAGGTCTCGTCTTGGACATGAGTTCTGACAAGGATGCTCTAGACACTGGTCTTCTTGATCCATATGGCAATCCACTATATGGTGAAGGTCAAACCAACGTTGTAGAGTGGTTGGACGATACTCTCGGTGTTTACCGGGCCAAGAGAGTTGAGACTGAAATCAGACAGGCATTCGACAAATCAAGTAACCAGGATTTCTATATCGGTGTGGGAACAGACTTAAGCAGCCTGCGTGTTGGCTTAGGCTTCATGCGCAATACAAGTAACTCAACGTTCACTGACCCTAACAATAACTACACCTATAACTTCTATTATGAAGATATTGACAATGACTCCCTGTGGTGGCAAGACACGATCAACTATGCCGGTGACAATGTTTACGGTTCCACAGAAAATGAAATCATCTTAAGTGCCTGGTCCGCCAGGAAGAAACTTACCTATGGTTTGATCGCCCGCTACCGCATGTTGAGTTATACAGATGAAGCCTTTATCATTGGTGACGAAGCTTATTACGACTATGCAGAGCACCAAGATCAAGACTATACCAAAGCTGCCTCTATTGATTCCGCA
>JAUWGT010000193.1 GCA_030606265.1 Candidatus Stahliibacteriota bacterium
ATCCTCATTACTCAGAAGGAGTTTCGCATCAAGATCCCGAATTCTTCGGTCTACTTTTTTGATCTCAGAAGTTGCTTCCTTGATGATTTTATCGTCGAGCTCAGGCAGCGAAATGATATCAGTAAGCAGTCCGATATCCTCTTCGAGATGACGTATTTCATCGAGCCAGAACTGCTTCCGGCTGATGCCTGACATAATCTTTTGTGCGGTTAACTTGTCTTCCCAGAAATTTGGTGCAGTTGTTTTTTGCTGGAGTTCTGCAATACCTTTTTCTATGGCTTTAAGGTCAAAGATGCTCCTTTAGATTCTGGAACCTTGTCTTGATGTTTTTTATATCTTCAAGGTCTGTTTTCTTGAGGGTGCCTGGTTTATCCATGTGTTACTTACTCTTTTTTTTCTTCGTTTTTGGTTTTACCGTTTTCTTCTTAGCATAGCGTCTGAGGAACTTTTCGACGCGGCCGGCTGAATCCACAATTTTCTGTTTGCCGGTGAAGAACGGGTGGCATTTTGAACAGAGGTCAACCGATATTTTTTCTACTGTTGACTTCGTTTCAATTTTATTACCACAGGCGCACGTAACAACGCACTTAACATACTTGGGGTGTATTTTCTTTTTCATATTTGCACTCCTTATACGCTATCGCTCATTGAATCGAGGAATTCTTTATTTGTCTTAGAGCGTCTCATTTTCTCCGTAAGGAACTCCATTTGTTCAATGACGTTCATTTCAGATAGGAATTTGCGGAGAATCCATAAACGGTTGAGTTCGAATTCACTGAGTATTAATTCTTCTTTTCTTGTACCTGATTTGTACAGATCAAGAGCCGGGTAAATTCGACGATCAGAAAGATGGCGATCCAGGATTAGCTCAAGGTTGCCAGTGCCTTTGAATTCTTCGAAGATTACCTCGTCCATTCTGGAGCCGGTATCAACTAAAGCAGTTGAGATTATTGTCAGGCTTCCTCCTTCTTCGATCTTACGTGCTGCACCAAAAAACCTTTTTGGTTTTTGAAGAGCGGTCGAATCTAAACCACCAGAAAGGGTCTTACCTGAATGCGGCACGATTGAATTGTGCGCTCGGGCGAGTCGTGTGAGACTATCAAGCAAGATAACGACATCAGTCTTCGCTTCAACCATTCTCTTTGCTCGCTCAAGGATAATTTCGCCAACTTCAGTGTGACGGTCTGGCGTTTCATCGAAAGTTGAGGAGACAACCTCAGCATCTACTGAACGTTCGAAGTCAGTGACCTCTTCAGGCCGTTCGTCGATTAAAAGCACAATAAGGTATATTTCAGGATGGTTTTTGACTATTGAATTGGCTATTTTTTGGAGCAGTATTGTCTTACCGGCCCGCGGTGGAGAGACGATCAAAGCACGTTGACCTTTACCAATAGGCGTAAAGAGATCAATGATCCTCATGGATAGGTCATTTTCCCCTTCAATTTCGAGGTGAATTCGTTCAGTAGGATAAAGCGGTGTCAGGCTGTCAAAGAATACTCTTGATTTGAATTGAGCGAGTGCGATATTATTGATCTTTTCAATTTTGATCATTGCAAAGTATCGTTCGCCTTCGCGTGGCGGTCGTGCAAGTCCCTGTATGTGGTCGCCAACCTTAAGGTTGAACTTGCGGATTTGCGAAATCGACAAGTAGATATCATCCTGGCTTTGTAAATAGTTATAACTCGGTGATCTGAGAAAACCATAGCCGTCTGGATGGACTTGCAGAACACCTTCAACCGGTACAAGGTCAGACCGTTGTGTTTCAGCTTCGAGTATTGCATGAAGCAGCTCCGGTTTCTTGAGCTCTGAGTAGTTCTGAAGACCCATATCTTTAGCGATATCTTGAAGCTCAGTTACTTTCTTTTTCCTAAGTTCGATTATTTCCATATATTACCTTTCATTTTTTGTTCTATTTCTCCTCTTTTCAGTTATTTTCTAAAACACGTATTTGTAAATCCGGACAGGAATTTGCACAATATATTCTATAGGAAATACCTTTGTCCAACATCTCATTACAAAATCAAATAATTTCACTCCACCTCAGAAATACTCAGTTTTAACCTATTTCATTGTTTGGAAATATTAAGGATATATTATTATACCTATAATTTATTTCTTGTCAAGACCTAATTTCACTGACTCCTCTTCACTTTTTGTAAAGCGCTGCCAATATTGCTTTTTTACAGCATCAGAATCCTTGTCATTGCGAGCGAATCCTGCTAATGGACGGGATGTGGTTCCGTTTCACGAGAATCCTCGCAAAGCGGGACAATATCAGCGTAGCTTAAAGAGGCGATGTTATGTTTTTTCGATATTTTTCTCTGTCTATGAGATTGCTTCGGCACTTCATTTCTCGCAATGACGGATCAAGGTTTTGAAAAAGTGGAGAGAGGTCAGCTAATTTCAGAATTCCTGAAATTTCGATTAGCCCGTATGTTTGAGAACTTATTCCATTACCTACGTAACGAGGATCTCTCACCCGCCACACTCCTTGGCGGTTTCGAGACTTACAGCAGGCAGGGCATTAAGTAATTGCGACCATTCGCTCTATCGCTTTCAATGCTTTCTGGCGAATGGTTTCATTGACGTGTATTTCGTGTTTCATGTCTTCGAGCGCCCAGAGTACTTTTTCTAGACTATTTAGCTTCATGTTAGGACAAATCGCATTATGGCTGCCCGCAATAAATTCTTTGCCGGGGTTTTCTTTTTGCAGACGGTAGAGCATGCCGATTTCAGTGCAGATAATGAACTTGCTTGCTTTGCTGGTTTTGGCATGGGATATCAT
>JAUWGT010000132.1 GCA_030606265.1 Candidatus Stahliibacteriota bacterium
CGTACCTTTATTAAAGTACGGGGGAGTCGAGAAGTTCTTTTTTTGTTAATAACCTTTTTTTCATTCAGTACAGCAGCACGACGACCTGGTGCAACATTCTTACTCATCCCACCGAGTGCCAGGGCTACCGGGATGGCATATGCATATACAGCAATCTGCGATGGTGCGTCAGCGAATTACTACAATGCAGCAGGACTTGCATTTCTTACAGCGCCGAAGATCACTGCAAATTATTTCGCATATCTAACCGGTTTGTCTTCAGATATGTACTATGTATACTGCGGATTAGCTTATCCGTTGTCTAAGTCATCATGGGGTTTTGATGCAATTTACTTTACGCCTGGGAAAATTGCGTGGATTGATGAAATGGGGAATCTGGGTGAGGATGTTGTTTGGCGCCTCGCACTAAAAATAAATTATTCAAGAAGGATTTCAAATAATCTATCTCTTGGCATTGGTTGGAAATTTATTAGACAGCAGTATGGTTTGTGGGATCCATGGGGTTGGCCTCTCTGTGAAACAGGATATGCCTGGGCATTTGATTTCAATTTTCTGTACATAATTTTGCCAAATTTGTCTATTGGTACAGTACTACATAATATAGGACCAGATATACGCTACACAGATACTGGGGCAAGGGATCCCCTTCCTTGGTTATATCGACTCGGCATAGCATATACACCAATAGAAAATGAATATGTTTCATGTATTGTCTCTGGTGAAGCGACAAAAATGTTTGTTAGTATGTTTGCCCAGGAAGAAAATTCATTCTGGGAGAATTTAAAATACGAATTTAAAGAAGCCTGGAAAGGGATCGGACTTGAACTCACATTTTACAAAATGGTTTCTTTACGCTGTGGATATTTTCATGATGCAGAAGGTGCAAAAAAAGGGTTGACCTTTGGTGGTGGCATAAATATTAAGAATTTTGAACTGGATATTGGCATTGATGAAAGTATATACGAATTCCCGACTGTGAACCGTAAGATTTCATTGTCGTATACATTTTAATCTCACGAGTTTCACAAATTGTAGTAAATTACCCCAATTAGGAATCCAAAATCGTAGTTGTTTGTCCGCTCACGAGACTCTCGGAGATTCATCAAACAATACCCGATGAATCTCCGCAATGCGTGAGCAAGCAGGCGACTACATTGTCGTTACTTACATCGAACATCCAATATCTATCATCTACAATCTCTTCTATATAATCAGCATCGCATCGCCATAAGACAGAAACCGATATTCTTTCTTGATGGCTTCTTCATATGCCTTGAAGATAAGTTCTTTGCCGGCAAATGCACAGACCAGGAGCAGCGGGGTTGAACAGGGGAGATGGAAGTTCGTGATCAAACAGTCAATTATTTTGAACTTATATCCTGGATAAATGAACAGATCAGCAAGCCCAAAGGTCTTTTTAGTCTGCGTATAGGTTTCTAATGTACGGCAGACTGATGTCCCAACGCCAAATAACCTTTTAGCGTTATGCAAAACCTTGATTGACTTTTGCGGAATCTCAAAATACTCTGCTTCCATCTCATGCTCTTCGATATTTTGGGTTCTGATCGGTTTAAACGTACCGGGTCCTATATGGAGTGTGATCTCTTCAATTGCTGCACCGCTTTTTTTGCACTGACGGAGAACATCTTCTGTAAAATGTAGACCAGCTGTAGGCGCAGCGATAGACCCTGTTTTTTTAGCAAAAGTCGTCTGGTAGTATTCTTCATCGTTTGTAATCGCTAACCGCTTAATATAATGTGGAAGTGGTACTGTCCCGTATTTATCTATGATGTCATGAGCTGAAATATTGAATGCTACTAGACATCTTGAACCCTTTTTCTCGATTACTTTGACATAGGCATCAGGTCCAAGAAAGATTTGCGTGCCCGGTCTGACCCGGCGTGCATTAGAGACCATGCTTTCCCATATGCCGTCAGCTTGTTGTTTTATCAGGAGGACCTCGACCACGCCGCCAGTCGTTTTCTTGCCTTGCAACCGGGCTTTGAATACTTTTGTGTTGTTTATCGCCAGTACATCACCTGGTTCCAAGGACTTGTAGATGTCAGAAAACAGACAATGCGTGATGCTTTTCGCAGCGCGGTTCAGGATCAGCAATTTAGCTTGCTCGCGTTCCTTTGAAGGATATTGAGCGATCAGTTTCTCTGGTAATGTATAGTCAAAGTCTTGCAGTTTCATATCAGAATCTGATTTTTGTTTGGAAACGCAGATTTTGACGGAACTCATCTTCTGGATCAAATTCAATTCTGTAAACAAGGCTGAACATCGTATGTTTACCAAAACCCAAGCTGGCTGTTGCTGTGCCAATCTTTGTGAGACCAGGTGGGTCGGCGGCCGCAAAGAAATATGGTACGGGGTCGAGGTTGTATCTTCTGTAGATCAACTCACCGGTTAATTCGAAGCGACCCTTTGTTTTGAATGGTATGCCTATTAACATACTCCCTTGTGGTTGATAAAGCAAAAGATCTGTATCGGCGAAATAGCTGGAGAAAATCTCGCTATAAAAATATCCAAGTTCAGGACGCAAGATTGGTTTGGATAAAACTCGCCAGGCTATTTTACCGCCGTAAGAATCTCTTTTTTCGCTAATAAATGTATTGTGTTGTTCAAGTATTTGTTTGACTTCGATACGGCCCGACAAAGATTTGTACACAGGAGAAATAGAGAGCAGGCGTTCACGGCTCGATATCTCAAAGAGCACAAAGCGAGCATCATTTGTTATATCCTGGTGCACATTAAATTCTAATTCATACTGGTCATCACTTAGAGCAACGAGCAGTTCACCAAAATTGTTTTTAAAGTCGTTCTCCTCAGCATAGTAGAACCTGCCTTTTAGATCGAACACGGATTGTCTATAGGATGCTTCGATACTGTAGTTACGGTTGACTACGCGTTCGAATTCCTGGAGCAGGTATATTTTTTTAATATAGTCGCCGCCATTTTTTTCAACATAAGTGCCGGTCAAAGAATCAAAAACATAGTTGCCGGTTCCATCATCGACTTTCACATAATTCTCATCCCGTTTTTGTGAATAGCGCTGGGTTTGTTCAAGATTCCCGATTATCGCACCATATTGGTGCTGGATATTCAATCCGATATTGCCAAAGAAAAAGGTTGTATCATTGTAGAGTCGATGTCCTATTGATATGGATAGAGGTAAGGTAATGATATCAAAAATTGTTGTTATCCCTCTGTTTATAGAATCCTGGTCAAAAGTTCCTGAGATACCAAGGCGACTATTTTCCCTCATCCAATACTGTATATCATAGCTTAGAACATGTATTTCCTGGGTGTATTCATACTGAGACTTGAGCGCGAATTTGCCTTGCTTCTTGGTAAGTCCTGCATAGTATTTGTTAATGCTATCGATTGCTTGATAACCGAAATCGAAGAAAAAAGGGTGGAGGCTAACTGATTTGCGTTTGTGCGTGCGGTTGAATAGGCCATAACCCACGGTAGCCCTAAGGAATGGCTTTGGACTTATGCCAAGTACAATGTCGGTCAGTTCTTCTAAAGGTTCGTTTGTATTCCATTCGTATTGATAGTCGATTTCTTCCTTGCCTTGTGGTTTGGAAAAGCGCTCGTCATATGATATATATTCGCCGTCAACTGTAAAAATACTCAATTGTTTTTTTAGCTGCATATGAAAACCCCGTCCAAAATTATCATTGTCGCCAATTGCCGAAAATGTATTTTTGTCAAGAATTGAGCCATAGGCGTTCAACTGAATAGCGTCAAATATGTTGACCCCCAATCCATAGAACTCGTCCTTTTCTGGTAAAGGAAGGAGTTTAGTCGGTGAGTAATTGCCTAGACCCGGACCCTGGTATGAAAACGCCTTGATATTGGGATCATATGTGTATTCGCCATTATTTTCACCGACATGAAAGAAAGTGACGGTGAATTCACCACTGTCAGTGCCCACATAGACAAAGTGGTTATTATCGATGATATAATCGCCCTCAGCAGAAGAGTCAGCATAGGTGTGAAAAACTGATGAAGTATCACCTGCTGCACCGAGGCTATCTTTTTCTTGAGCGCTTATTGTGAAAGTAAGCGGGTCCTCTTTTTCATCGTATCTTCTACGGTACATACTAGTGAATGTAATATTCCTGAATGCTATTTCCCCGTCGCTCTGGGCATAAATATTGGGATAGTCATCAATGGCTTGCTTATACTCGACCTCGATACGCGAATGATTTGTGATAATATTCTTGTTGGTAAACGATAGGACCCCTCTTTCATAATCAATAATGTAGTCTTTGTCTACTTCCATGAGTTTGGGTTGACCAATACCCTGGGCAAGATGCACCCTTTCACTATTCGTTATTATGGGTGGTTCAAGGAAATAGGGGCTTTGCTTTCCTTCCTCGCCATTGAAACGTTTGCGTTTATTCATCCCCCGGTTTATCGCATAAGAGAAACCCACTCCATTTTCCTGATTGCTCGTATGAATTCCAATCCTTGCACCTTGTATTTCATCCCTAATTCCAAAAGGTAACTTGAGACTTAGATTGCCTAATCCGCCCTCAAAGTTGTTTGTGAAAATTCTGAGATTCATTTTTTCAACTTCTGAGATTTGAATAGTTGAAGATGCTGTTGCTTTGTCTGAGAGCGAGCCTTCAATACCTACCCCTTCGACCTCGCCTCCAATACGAACTCGTAGCCCTTGGTTAAAGCCTCGATCCATATCAAATGAAAAGTCTTTGACACCACTTATCCTCAGGTTATCATACATGTCCAAAGAAGTGTCTTCTGCCACTGGTACATAGAGTGTCTCAGAGAATGTAGTGTCGGTCTCAAGTATTTGATACTTGTAATAAACCGAGTCCAGGTTGAGCAAACTCGAGTCTTGTTCAGAAATCTGAGACGCTATAAAAATACAGAGTAGTGCCATTTTCATCAAGTATGACAAGCGAATTGTTCGTTAGAACAATATCGCGTATGCCGTGGGCCAGCTCAATTTTTATCCACTCCCCGTTTCTTTTGTACATGTATTTCTCATCCGAGGAGAATATTATGATAGTGCTGTCTTGAACAACGAGATTTGTACACTTCTTTGGGATATCCATATTCTGAATAACATTACCGTGTTCATCATAAAGGCACAATTCGTTATTGGTCAGTACATAAAAGATATTGTCTGCAAAATAGAGGTCTTTAATGTTGAGGTCAGATATCAATAAGCGGATATTGTATGTGAAATCTAAAAAAACCAGTTCGTGCTTATACCGGTCATAAATGATCACTTCTTCACTTGGTGTAATAATGAATGAAGATATATCATTCGCTGCAAAGATTTCTTCTTTTATTCCAGAAGCCGTATAGTATTTTTCTAATGTGGCGCCATTATTTAGGTAAATGGCAAAAGGCGTAACTGAGAAGTCGCGGATACGGTAATTGACATCATCGGTAAATGTGATCGCTTGCACTTTGCTCGAATCGTCCATTACAAAGATGCTTTTACCGAAAAAAGAGGCGAGATAAATTCTGTTCTCGTGTCTCTCAATAATATTGTAGATCTTGTCCAGTTGGATTGTATTGAGCGGCTCAATAGACAAGAGCAGGAAAAAGAATAGCATATTCAATATCATAGCGGGATTCTTATTGCTGTCAACAAAAGGAAAAAATTATTGGTTGTCATTGCGAGCGTTAGCAAAGCTATCTATTATGTCAATTAAAAATGGAATCACCGTGTCCGCTTGCAATAAAACAGATGTGTTTTGCTTTTTTTGTCTGACGCTCCGAATCCAAGTACAGGTGCGGTCATTTTTTCTGCCAGGAGTTCAGCCATTTTTTCCTCGGGAAGATCACTTGTCCAGACTTTCTTGACCTCTGCATATTGCAGCAGATAGTCTATATGCCAGAACTTTTTCTTCTTTTTTCTCAAATGCCTTGCGATTCTTTTCGCCATGTTTTTCTTTGCTGATCCTACGTAGACGTAATAGCCATTTTTGAATCTAAATGTTCCCAGTTTTCCAACTTTGATGCATTTTTGTTTCTTAAGATATATATCGAGGAGATATGTTATCGCCAAATCAGTTTTGTTTTCTTTTTGTAAAAGATTCTGTCGAAGGCCAACTCGTGCCAGCCTCGGGTTTCGCATCAGTTTTGGTTTTGTATGGTGAATGAATAACCCCGATGAATGTGACATCTTTCTTCATTCTATATCTTAATCGGATCATTTAGGAAATCAAGCTCCATATATTTCCCTCTCCTTTACAAGGGAGAGGGAAAGGGTGAGGGTTCTGGAATGCTCCCCGTTTGACCTGCAAC
>JAUWGT010000106.1 GCA_030606265.1 Candidatus Stahliibacteriota bacterium
AACGAACACCTTCAAAAAGTTAGGGCGCTTTACGAGCGTATAGCGTTTCCGCACACTCTGAAGAAACTCCATATCAATTCTGACCAATTCGTAAAAGCAGTCGTGAACGCAACAAAAATCAGACCGGAAAGGTATACAATCCTGGAAGAAAAGAAATTATCTGCAGCAGATATCCAGGAAGCATTACACAAAGCAAAACTTTGATCTAGATCACTGAGTTATTTAGTTACTTGTTATTAAGTTATTAAAAACCGCACAAAGTGCCAAAACCGTCACGTCAGTGACCAATACCGACACGTAAGTGTCCCATAACCGCTGCGAACCTGTCTTGAGCTCTGTCGAGAGAGCAGCCATACCTCCTCTGTTACTCTATATATGCCCTTTGCTCTCTGCCACGTAGTTGACACATGTTCTTTTTTGACTAATATATGACAATGAAGAGGTTGTATTGTTTACTGATCGTTCTCACCGCCATCTCCTGTGCTACTTTCGCATCTGAAGCGACACAAATAGATGGTGCTAAGGTCACTTCTGTGGAAATTGCATCGATCTATGAAAAAGGCAACGCCCTTTTTAAAGCAAAGGAATACCAGAAAGCTATCACTGAGTTGAGTGTGATCATTGACAAACACAAAAAGAGTGCTGCTTATGAACCAGCCTTATATATAATCGCCTTTTCCAATTATAAATTAGATAGATTCAAAAAAGCAGCCCAACTCGGTGAGAGATTACTAAAAGAATTCCCAAATTCTCAGTATATGCTGAATGTAATCTCCCTTGTTGGTGAATCATTCTTCAAACTGGGTGAAGATTACAAAGCAGCTTACTATCTAACCAAATATCATACGCAGACTGAAGATACCACGGCGCAGAACAGGGCATTCAAACGCATCATACAAACCTTGCCCAATCTTTCAATATCCCAACTGGAGAAACTACACCGTGCCCATATGGTCGATCCCCTTGATGAACACATTCTGTATTATCTTGCCCAGATCGAAGCGCGCGAAGGAAAGAAAAAAGAAGCAGAGCGTGATTTCAACCTCTTATTAAGACGGTTCCCCAAAACAAGATATACCTTCGAAGTAAAAGAATATCAAAGATTCATTGACTTGGGTGAGGCAACCGGACGTGTCGGTATCCTGCTTCCCGTAACCGGCGAGTACGCGAATTTCGGACAGAAGTTCCTTGAAATCATCAAATCGTTTGAAGACAACAAGGAACTGCCCTTTTCCTTGCATTATCTGGATACCAAATCCGACCCCATTGAAGCCACTTTGGCTGCGTCGAAATTGATCACTGATATCCATGTCGATTTCATCATTGCACCAATACGATTGCTTGAAGCTTTTGGTGTTTGTGGTCTTGCTTTTGCCAAGGGTATTCCAGTGATCTTACCGATGACTTCTGAGGCGCGGCTCGAAAAAATTCCACTCATCATCATCACGGGTCAGAACAATGAAGAACAGGCAAAGTGCGTCGCTCAGTATGCCATGTATGATTTGACTATTGATCGATTTGCGGTTCTCTTCCCGGACGTAGCAAAATACCGTTCAATTGCTCAAGCCTTTGCTGACGAGATCACAAGAAACCAACGCGAAATCGTTACCATGGTAGGTTTTGACCCGGATTCAATAACTTTAAAATGGGAACTCAAGGCGATAAAAGACAAGCATCCAGAAGCGATATTCTTGCCTATGGATCGAGAAATGGTCATCAATACTGCCCCGCAAATTGCGTATTTCGGATTGGAGCATGTGAAGATACTGGGTATAGAAACCTTCAAAGATGACAAAGTAACCAGACTCGGTGAAAAATACGTTGAAGGTGCGGTTTTCGCGGCGGCATCGCCGATGGACAGCCTTTCCTTAAAAGAATTCATCAGAGCAGGGTTTAAAGAAGATGATCTTTCAGCTAAATTCTACTATACGCTCTGGCGTCTGAAAGAACTGATGACTTATAACCGGAGCAATCTTCCTGAACAAATTTCGATGATGTTAAAAGGTCGAGAAGTTTTCAATATTTACACAATCAAGAATGGCGAATTTGTTAAATTAACGGAAATCTTGAAGCAATAAAGGAGTTATGAATGGCCAAGAAGGATAAAAAGGGGAAAAAAGAAAAAAAGGATAAAAAAGAAAAGAAGCAAGAACAGCTCATCGATGTGAAATTCAAGAGGAAAAATATTTTTTTCTTTGGTATTGGCGTTGTTCTGGTAATAATCGGTTTTATTCTCTTAGCAATCGGTGATATTGTACTTGCCCCGATACTCCTCGTCCTCGGTTACTTGGTTTTCTTCCCATTAGGGATTCTCTTAAAGTAGGTTCAACCCATGACACCCAGCTTCATCTGTGATTGAAGCCAAAGACATAAAGGATTTTGGACACCGCCTAGGTATTCATGACATCAAAATAACAACGACTGAGCCTTTTGACCAAGCGCTCACAAAGGACAAGGAACAAAGAACCAATGGGTTGTTCACTGACCGACGACACAGGCATCTTGAGAACCTCACACAGTTTTATGATATAGGTATCGAATTTCCCAAAGCTCAGTCAATAATAGCCGCATGTCAATGCTATCTTACCGATGAAAAAACTAACCTCTCAGAACCGGGTGATCCGCACGGTCTTATTGCCCGGTATACCTGGCGTAACCACTACCATGATTTGAAAAATAGGCTGCATGAACTGGCTCATTTCATAAAGGAAGAAACTGGCGCATCATTTCGTGTCTATTCAAACGGTCCAGTAGCAGAAAAACCCATTGCCGTGCGCAGCGGTATCGGTTATTACGGAAAACACAGCATCGTTATTAACCAGACATTTGGATCGTGGATTGTCCTTGGCGAAATCATAACTGACAAGAAATTCGAACCTGACAAACCACTTGATATTGACTGTGGTCAATGCAAGCAGTGTATTGATGCCTGTCCAACGCATGCCATTGTTGCACCGTACATTTTAGACCGCCGCCGCTGTATTCAGGAGATAACAAACTGGTATGGCGTCCTGCCCAACGACATCGCAGAGGTTTGGGACAACCGGTTATATGGTTGCACTGTATGCCAGGATGTGTGTCCAGTTAATTCAAAAGTGGCAGCGCACAGCCCTTCAACAAAACTCGGCAATGTCGGTACTTCAATATCACTACTTGATATTCTCAATATGTCAGAAAGCGAATACCGAAAAAAATATCCAGACAATCAGATCACTGCCCGCTGGATCAATTTCAAAGCGATACAAAGAAACGCCCTCGTGTGCCTTGGTAATATCAAAGACAAACAGACCCTGCCCATTCTAGAGCGATTCAGCAAATCCAATGATCGAGTCTTTGCAAGAACTGCACAGTGGGCCATCAGCAGAATAAGAAATGGCTAGTCTTGCGGAAAAAATAAGAAGCGTACTCATTAACTATAAACAAGCACCAGCCTTGATATGGCGTCGTTGCGGCGCAAACTTGAGCTATCGCTGTTCAAACCTTGTAAACCACCAGGCTTCACCACCCGAAGCCGTCAATTTCTATCCTACTGATCGCTGTAACCTGAAATGCTCGATGTGTTTTGAACGTCTCCGTAAACCAAGGCCTGAAATGAGGATAGCAGACTGGCAAAGAATAATAGACGAGCTGAAGAAATTCCAACCCCGCATCCATCTCTCAGGTGGTGAACCCTTTTTGTATCCGCACATCATTGAACTGCTATCATACATCAAAACAAGAAACCTCTTCTTGGCAATCACAACGAACGGCGCTTTCTTGAACAAATACGCTAAGGATATCGTGGTCTCAAGAGTGAACAGAATCCATATTTCAATTGATGGTCCTGAAAAAGTTCACGACCGAATCCGTGGTGTACCTGGAACTTTCAAGCGCATAATGGAGGGACTCACGAAAATAAAAGAACTGCGCAAATCAAGTCGCTTGCCAGTTATCCGCATAAATTCCATGATCAATCTTACTGATCCAGCAGCCATGCAAGAAGTGATCAAGATCGCCTGTGACATTGATGCAGACAGCGTCCAATTCCAACACCCTTTTTATATTGACCGCCAGAGTCTTACCAGCCACCGTTTCTTCCTGCAAAAGAACCTCGGGCTTGATTTAAATTACTGGCAAAATGCAGACATCGACTGCGATAAACCCAAAGATCTTGCTAATGCCATGGATGTCATTCGTGATTTACAGGCAGAACAAAGCATCCAAGTAAAAGTATTTCCAGAATTCACTGTTCAACAACTTCAAGCATATCATGGTGCAGCAAATAGTTTCCATGGGATCTACCAGGGGAAATGCCGCGCCATGTGGAATACCGCAACGATACTGCCATCCGGAGATGTGGAGTCGTGTCCTGATTATATCATTGGCAATTGCAGACAATCTCCGTTCCTCACACTCTGGAACAATGATAAGATGAAAGACCTGCGCCAGCGTATACGGGGACATCAATTCTTCACGGTCTGTCGCGGTTGCTGTTTTTTTTATCAATAAATAAGAAAACTTGAGATAGCTCGCAGAAGGCGCAGAGATGGTTATGGATCTAATGACAAATTCCAAGATCTAAATGACAAACCAAGGCCAAAGCCCAAATGACAAAATTCAAAATTTGACATTAGACATTGAGGCTTTCCCGTTTTAATCACGTGGATTCTCGTTCCCATGGAACGGAACAATTGACCTTTGATATTTGACATTTGAACTTCTTCATTTATTGCCCTCTAAGTTGTTGACTTCAGACGATATCCTATTATAATCTTGCATGATTGAAGAAAATAAAGACGCCAGCAATAAAGAAAAAGAAGAAGAAGCAACGATGGAACAAGAGTCCAGTGATGATAAAGAAAAACAACCTCGTTTGCTTGATGAACCCATAAAAGTCATGGACTACATCTACCTAACCCTACTATCTTTAGAAGCCAAGGCATGGGCATACCTAGACCTTGTCGCTCACCCTGAAACGCAAAAACACAAAAAGGATTTGAATGAAGCCAAGCTTGCCATTGATGCTATAGATGCCCTCTACAAATCCGTCGAAGAGCAGTTAAACTCCGAACAGAAAAAGGATGTTCAAACTCGACTCACAAACCTCCGCTTGAATTTCGCAAAAGAATAACATTACAAGAGGAGTTATACGTTGTTTGTTATACGGCGTAGCTGCCTGTATGGTCATGGGGCATCGTTGAAAATCGAGTGACCGTAAACGAATAACGATAAACCAAACGAGCCGCGATGCCGTATAACTAATAACCAGGCCCTGACTTATATGATCAAAAGGACTGTAAATCTTAAACCACGTTTCCTGATTTGCTTAGCACTTGCAATTTGTGTTTTCGCTATATATCTCTTCTCCATCTGCCCTACGGTCTATCTCATCGACTCAGGTGAGCTTGCGGCAGTGAGTTATACGCTCGGTATAGCCCACCCAACTGGTTATCCTTTGTACACCATCATATCGTATTTCTTTGCCCATCTACCTGGTGAGCCGATTTTTAACCTCAACGTATTATCTGCTTTGTTCACGGTCTGCGCAGCAGTTTTCCTTTATATGCTGACCCACAGCATAATGAAAGACAAAATCGCCGCGCTGATACCAGTTGCCATCTTCTCATTCGCACCGACCATCTGGCGCATATCAGTCACCAATGAAGTCTACCCATTGACCGCACTACTCGGTATTATGATCTTCTATGTTCTATACAGACTGTGCAATATCAAACACTTTTATTTCATTATGTTCCTATTCGGTCTGGCGTTCACCAATCATATCATTGTCTTTTCTCTTGCCGGACCAGTCTTTGTATATCTTATATTCAAGTACAGACCGGAATTTAAAAAAGTCCTATTTGGGATAATCTGTGCGCTCTTTGCCATATCTTTGTATATCTACCTTATCGCTCGAACGAATGGCAATGCGGTACTTGCCTGGGGCAATACTCATAATCTCCAGCGTCTATTCTGGCACGTTACTGGAAAACAGTATCAAGTATGGATGTTCTCGCAATCGATTGCTGAGCTGTTCAGGAATTTCGCTAATGGTTTGATGATCTTACTGAGAAATTTTCTGTATGTCTTGATCATTCCAGTTCTTGTCGGATTCTATCGCCTTTATAAAACAGAGCGCGGAAGATTCTGGTTGTTTACCAGTATCATTTCGCTCAATATCCTTTACGTTATAAACTACTCAATACCAGATATTGAGTCTTACTACATACCGAGTTTCATCACCTTGATAATTATCTCAGCTTACGGTCTGAAAGTGTTCAAAAAATACCTGAGATCTTATATTGTCTTACCGCTTGTTATCATCATTGTGCTCTTGAATTACCGCACTTGCACATTACGGGGTAATTCTTTTGGCATGGACTTCGGTCGCGCTCATCTTGAGCAACTACCTGAAAAAAGTCTCTTGCTATGCACTTTCTGGGATATTTATTCGCCAATCATCTACCTAAAAAAAGTAAAGAATATAGAACAGGATTTGATTATTATCGACAAAGAACTGCTTCGGCGAACCTGGTATATCAAATACCTTCAAGATGAGTATCCGGAATTCTACAAGGGCGTCAGTACCGAGGTCGACGATTACCTTGTCGAACTGCGCAAATTCGAATATGGCGAACCTTACAACCCTAATGTAATTCAAGTGAAGTTCATAACGATGCTCGAAGCCTTTATCAGCAGTAAACTTGAACAAGGTGTCTATTTTGCCATACCTTTTCCTGACCGCGACCTTAACCAAACACACCCTCAGTATCTACGCATCCCAAAAGGCATGGTTTTCGAATTGAGATTAGACACTATTGGATACCATCCATTTGATTTTTCCATACTCAACATAAGAAAACCTGGAATAGTCAATGACGAACGTTTGGAACATAATATAATGGTCGTGCGCAGGATGGTGAAGAATAATATTCTCTACTTCAATGCCGCCGGTATGACTGAACCAGCCGAGCAGGCGAGAACTTGGCTCAAAGATTTTTAACCTCTGAGTCTTGACTTTTTTTTACCAATCTCTATAATTTAAGATGAAAAAGGCAGTCATCGCCCTGGGCGGAAACGCAATCGCCGCAACCGGCAAAGAAGATATCCACCAACAGTTCTCAAACACGCGCAAAAGCTTGGAGGGTATCGTTGAACTCATCCAGGAGGGTTACAATCTGGCAATCACCCACGGAAACGGTCCCCAGGTTGGCAATGCCTTGCTAAGAGTAGAACGGACTGCTAAAGACATTCCAACTCTACCCCTGGGCGTTATTGTCGCCGATACAGAAGGCGGTATGGGCTACATGATTGAACAAAGCCTTCTGAATCGACTACTCGATATCGGCATAAAACGCGAGGTTGTAACGATCATCACACAAGTCGTCGTAGACCCTGACGACCCATCAATAAAAAATCCGACGAAATTCATCGGACCATTCTACACAAAAGAACAAGCCGAAGATCTGATTATTAACTTCGATTGGATCATCAAAGAGAATTCTGGCCGCGGCTTTCGCCGAGTCGTACCTTCACCCGCGCCCTTGAGAATTACAAATCGAAGAATCATACAACAGCTCGTTGATCAAGGTGTGATTGTCATTGCCGCAGGCGGCGGCGGTATACCTGTATACGTTGAGATTGACGGTTCTTATGAGGGCATCGACGCAGTTATTGACAAAGACCGCGCCTCAGCAATATTAGCACGAGATATCGATGCCCAAACTTTCTTAGTTTTGACAAATGTCGATTATGTATACATCAATTACAACACACCACTCCAAGAAAAATTAGAGGAAATCACTGTATCTAAGGCAAGTAAGTATCTGGCTGAAGGACAATTCCCGGCTGGTAGTATGGGTCCAAAAATAGAAGCAGCGATCAGTTTTCTTGAAAGCGGCGGTAAAGAAGTAATCATAACTTCAATGGACAAAGCAAAACAAGCTATATTAGGAAAGGCTGGTACTAGAATAATTAAAGACCAGCCTTAATGTGGATTCCTAAAAACTATTAGAATTTATATTTTTGTGCTTAGATCTTTATCTTTTCGGCAATATCGCCAAGAATCGGCATTTTCCAGTAAGCACCAGTGAGTGCTTTTATCATACCGATAATCGCAAAAACTCCCATCGCAATAAGCGCGAGCCATTCGACAATCATAAACAAAATACCAAGATACGGAATAAAACTCAAGATTGAGAATAGGATGATAACCGCAATGAATGCTATGGTCAGAACCATACCCTGTTTACCATGAAACAGGGCAAATTTATTGTCCTTTTTAGCAAGTATCGGAACAAGAAATAAAAGTCCCCAATAACCAATAAAAGCAAATATTTTTCCTTCTTCAATAGACTTATCAACTTCTGGCATTTTTCCTCCTTTATTAGCTAGTATATCAATAATTCTGAAAAAGTCAAGAGAAAAAAACAATAAGGCGCAT
>JAUWGT010000042.1 GCA_030606265.1 Candidatus Stahliibacteriota bacterium
TCAGTATTCTTGAGAACTTGAGAAAAACATATCCAAAATCAGTATGGAGTGAACGGGCACTGGCGATTATTCCCTTAAAAGACACCCCTGAAATTCCCCAGGAGTATTACACGGTTCAGGTGGGGTCATATCGTAATAAAAGCAATGCTGAGAACTACGCTGAAGAAATCAGAAAGAATGGTTTCAGTGTTCAGATAGTTGAAGCACTGGTCAAAGGCAACACGTATTACCGCGTCTGGGTCGGTAAACTATCCACCATTGAACAAGCCAAGGCATTCTCTCAAGAACTCGAGTCTTTGGGAATAAAAGGGAATGTCGTTAAAGGATACTAGTAATAATGCAGTATCGCTTTGTTTCTCGAAAACTCTCGAAAGAAGCTCGCAGTATCATTTCATTCGCAGTAGACGCAGCATCGCTTTGCTCGCAAAGAGTTTATTGAGCGAGTCCCGAAGGGACGATCCTGCGAGTTCTGCCGATGTGTAATGGCAGAATGATCCTGCAATATCCGCCATGCTTTTTGGCGAGTTGATCCTGCAAGTTCTGTAGGAACGATCCTGCATATTTAGTTATGCAATTAACTCCGCTTCTTGAGCAGTATCAAAGAATCAAAAATAAATACAAAGATGCTCTGCTTCTTTTCAGAGTTGGTGATTTCTTTGAATTCTATTATGATGACGCAAGAGTCGCGAGTTCGTGTCTTGGTATCACGCTTACGTCAAAGACAATACAAAAAGGTATCAAAGTTCCTCTCGCTGGTGTACCGATCAAGGCGAGTGAAACTTATATAGCAAAACTAGTCAAGCATGGATTGAAGATCGCTATTTGTGAGCAGCTTGAGCCGGCAAGTAAGGGCAAAAAGATTGTCGCGCGCGATGTGGTTGAGGTGATTACACCGGGTACCATACTAAGAACTTCATTGTTGGACGAGAGCAAGCCTTTATTCATAGCTGCTTGTCTGCCTGATGAAGAAAATACCGGGGTTGCATTTTGTGATATCACCAGCGGTGAGTTTTCTTGCGGTGAGATCAGTACGCAGCAGACTGAGGAAATACTATTGAGAAAAGAGGCAAGAGAAGTCATTGTTCCTGAGGGTATTGAGGTAATATCAAATCTTCCTTTGACCCATCTGGATGGCTACCATTTTGTTCAAGAGATCGCGCACAAGAAGTTGACTGATCATTTCAGAGTTGCTGCACTTGATGGATTTGGAATTCAAGAGCTAAAACTTGCCATTGGCGCGGCTGGTGCTTTACTCTACTATCTTATGGAAAACCAGAAGACATCGTTATCACATATAAGCAAGATCACTCTGTTTGAGGAAAAAAACGCAATGTACCTTGATTCACCGACCCGTAAAAACCTGGAGATTTTTGAAAATATCCACGGTGGTGAAGCAAGAAACTTGCTCTGGGTAATGGATAACTGCCTGACGCCCTTTGGTAAGCGACGGCTGCGTAGAGAATTACAAGAACCTCTAGTTGATACTGAGCGTATTGAGGAAAGGCTTGATGGTGTTGAGGAGCTGAAAAGCAAAGAATTCCTAAGACAAGAATTGCTGGGTATTATGAAATCTATCCGTGATGTCGAACGTATTACTGCCCGGCTTGCCTGTAAGAGAGTCATGCCCCGGGAGATGATTACGCTCAAGGAATCTCTTGAATTGTATCCGAAAGTCAAAGAAATGATCGAGGGATGTGATAGTGGAATCATCAATGATATATATAAGAACATCAGTACTTTTGAGGATATAGTGTCGAGAATAGGCAATACCTTGGTTGATAGTCCGCCTGCTGCGGTGAATGAGGGGGGCATTATTCGAGAAGGGCATTCAGAAAAACTGGATGAACTACGGGATATCGCTCGGGGTGGCAAAGATTGGCTTCTGGGTTTTGAACGCACTGAAAAAGAAAGAACAAATATTTCTTCTTTGAAAGTAGCTTACAACTCAGTATTTGGATATTATATTGAAGTAACCAAAACCAACCTTAAAAGTGTGCCAGATAATTATGTCAGGAAACAAACCTTGGCTAATGCAGAGAGATTTTACACGATTGAACTAAAGGAGTTTGAACAAAAGATTCTCAGTGCGGAGGATAAGATCGGCGTACTTGAATATGAGTTATATGTCGCGCTCAGGGAGGAAATTGCCAAGAGTGCCGAAACGATACTGACTTCAACCAGGGCACTTGCCATGCTTGATGTACTTCAAGGTTTTGCTCAGAATGCCGCACTGTACAATTATTCACGACCGAAAATAGATACGAATAATAGGGTGAATATTACTGAAGGTCGACATCCAGTCGTTGAAAAAATCCTGGAAAAAGGATCGTATATACCTAATGACGTTATGCTTGATCGAAATTCCAACCAGATACTCATAATAACCGGTCCTAATATGGCGGGCAAATCGACTTATCTACGACAGGTTGCCTTGATAACAATAATGGCACAGGTGGGTAGTTTCGTGCCGGCAAAAGAGGCAAAGATCGGCATTGTCGACAAGATATTTACGCGCATTGGCGCGAGTGATGACATTTCGCGGGGTGTCAGCACGTTTCTTGCGGAAATGATGGAGACCGCAAACATATTGAATAATGTATCTGAAAATAGTCTTGTTATCCTCGATGAAGTAGGTAGAGGAACATCGACCTATGATGGGCTTTCCCTTGCCTGGGCAATAGTCGAGTATCTGCACAGTACTAAAAAACCGAGGACACTCTTTGCTACCCATTTTCATGAGCTAACCCGGGTCGAGGATTTTCTCAAAGGTGTTAAGAATTTCAATTTCCTCGTAAAAGAATGGGGAGATGAAATCATTTTTTTACGCAAGCTCAGTGCTGGACCAAGTGATCAATCGTACGGCATCCAGGTGGCCAGGTTAGCCGGGTTGCCGGATTCAGTGATTCAAAGAGCCAAAAAGGTATTGAGAGATTTCCAGGAGGGTGAGGTATTCAGTGTTAGAAAACTAAAAAAGGCTAAGTTGACCCAACAGGATCTTTTCGTTGATAAATAACAACATGAATAAGGAGCAGGGCGTTTCCCTCGATGTTGAGCTCGGGACGAAACGTATGCCCGCCGTGTTTAATAGACTTTTAGGAAAAGTATGAGCATTTCAGTTACGCAATTAACAGGGCCCGTAAAAATATCAGCCTGGCGAAACCGCAGGGTTCTTGTCATTGCGAGCGAATCCTGCCAGTGAGCAGGATGAGCGTGGCAATCTCAGGATACTTCGAATGAGTAATATCATCTTTTTTCAACGGGTTACTTTGTTTAGGAGATTGCGCAGCTTGTTCCGAATGCAGTGAGGAATCTCGTTCCTTCCGCCACTCAAAAGGCGGACAGGCGCAATGACAAATTAGTATTTTAAAAAAGTGGGGTGGAGTTAGTATGTTCAGCCTCTTGACACTTAAGTGCTTTTGGATATAATAAACGGTTAGAAAATTCAGGTGTCTAAAAGATAGAAACATTTCCCCTCCCGGTCGCGACCTGCGGGTCGCGGCCGAGAGGGGTTTTTTCTACATAACCTCTAATAGCTCTCGATTTTTCAGGATTTTTCACCATGCTTTCTGGTTGCAGAGTGAACTCTGCCACTACAGATTATTGAAAGTTACAGAGTATCATGCCATAGGCAGATCCGCCTCAGGCGGAAACTCTGCCACTACAGATTATTGAAAAAAGGAATTTTAGTAACTATTATTAATGTCAGGGATCTAACTGAATACAATATTAGTGCTTACTGCTTAGTGCCTAGTGTATAGTGAAGGAAGCCGGATTTTATCCAGCGCCGAGTTTTTTTACTTTCTTGAGTCTTTTCTTTATCGCATTCCTTGTATCAATTATCAGTTTAGAGCTTTTGATAATAAAGCCATAGTCATAAACTGAGTGATCTGTGAGGATAATAACCGCGTCGTATTTTTTTAGTTCGGTTTTAGTTAACTTAACTGACTTCACAATGCTTCGATCAACGCGGAATGACGGAACATGAGGGTCGTGATACTTTACCACCCCAACCTCTGGTTTGATAATTTGATATACTTTTATCGCGGGTGACGCCCGCAGGTCAGAGATATCTTTTTTGAATGACATACCGAGCAGGAGGATTTTTGCTTTGCTCGGGCAGACACCGGATTTACTCAATTCATTCATTATCTTGTTGACGACAAAATAAGGCATTTCTTCATTGATACGTGCAGAGAGCTCAATAAATACAGTATGAAAATCATATTCCCTTGCTTTCCATGATAAGTAGTACGGGTCAATCGGTATGCAGTGCCCGCCCACACCCGGGCCTGGATAAAACGCCATATAGCCAAATGGTTTACTCTTTGCTGCCTCAATGACTTCCCACATGTCAATACCACCCATTCTTTCGCAGAGCTGAGCAAATTCATTGACTAAAGCAATATTTACATTTCTGAAAGTGTTCTCAAGGAGTTTTGTCATTTCAGCACAGCGCGGTGATGAGACCGCGTGCACTTCACTTATGTATTTACTATAGAACAGGGTTGCCAGTTCTGTGCATTTCTTGGTGACTCCCCCAATAACCGTAGGTGTATTTTCAACTCCGAATCTTTTATTACCGGGATCGATTCTCTCTGGACAAAAAGCAAGATAGAAATCCTGACCGACTCGGAAACCACTTTCATTCAAGATTGGTAAAACAACTTTTTCCGTAGTTTCTGGATAGGTCGTGCTTTTTAGAATGACCATTTGTCCTTTCCGCATGTTTTTCTTGATCTCTACGGCACTGCTAATTACCGGTTCAAGATCCGGTTCTTTATTTTCATCGACTGGCGTTGGTACGCAGATAAGGATTATGTCACATAGTTTCAGTTGTTTAAAGTTAGTCGTTGCCATTATTCTCTTCTTCCTGGTTAGTTTTCTAAGATCTGCTGATGTAACATCGCTGATAATAGATAAACCCTTATTTATCTGTTGTACTCTCTTCTTACTAATATCAAAACCAATGACTTTTGCTCCCTTATTTGCTATCTCTACAGCCAGGGGCAAACCAACATAACCAAGACCAATGATGCCGACTTTTATCTTATTTTTCTTTATCAAATCTTTCATTAAAACTCTCTCCTTGTTTACCCCGTTTGAATGCCTCACCAGTTATGGCGGGGTTATCCTGCGGGGTTCACTAGCCAGTATGTGTATTATACTCTTTTTAAGGGAATTATCAAGAGACGGTGTGTTTCTTTCTACGAAGTTGACAAGATGTAAAATCTGTTTACAATAAGTTGTGGAGCAATCAATTGTCAATGATTTTCTGAAAGAGATTGCAGTATCATTCAGAACCGCGAAATCTTATCCGCCAGGCCATCCGGTCATGGATAAGGTGATCGGTAAACTAAAAGAACAGCTTGCGATAATTTACAAGCAAGAAAGCGAATTCTCAATGTTCTTTTTGGAACAGACAATTATTTTTCAGGATATGAAAATCGATGTCCAAAAGAACCCTGCGATCCTTGCAATGCTTGAATCCTTGCGGAGAATCGAAGTAGACAGTTTAACTTTCGAATCCGGGGTTACATCCCAAGATCTAAAGAACCTCTTAGAGGTTATGACAACGCCCAGAATGAAGGTTAAGCAATATGGGGATGCAGCAACCATGTTAGACACAAAGGGTACGCGGTTGATAAAGATCAATGCAGTGAAATTCGGCGTCCAGACGAGCGGTACGGTGCAAGTTGCTGGTATTGATCAGAAATCAGCGAGAACAAAAGAGGATATTTTGGGGGCGCTCAGTAATTTAAAGAGCTTTGTTGAAAAGGGTTTATCTGTATCAGAATCAGAGACGCAAACAAAATTATCCAAAGTGGTTGATGAGATTGAAACCACACCTGAAGAATCCAGGCAGGCATACAGCAAGAATGTAGCCGAGATCCTTCAGCTTATACCGCCCGAGCAGCGGCTAAAGCTCTTCCAGAATATGGATATGCAGCCTTTTTTACTAAATCTTCTCTCCGGAGCACAAAATGATCTTTTGATTAATGTGATAACTGATTGGGTTGAACGTAACAAAGAAGCAAATGTGCATAAACTACTGCGTGCGATGGACGAAGAGAAACTCGCCAGGATTGTACCTTCTTTGAAGGAAACGATGCCAAATATTTTTGAACATCTTGCCTATGCCGGTGTGAAGTTGCTGCTGAGTGACAAACTTGCATCGGTCGTGACCGAGGATGACCTCCGTATGACTGTAGAGCCTTATTTCGCGATGCTGGACTCAGAAAATGTCGTGACACGAGAGAGCGCCTTGAGGTCTTTGGCAGTATTAGCAAATAGGTTCGTTGGACAAGGCAGTTATGATGTTGGCAAAACCATTATCTTGAGAGTTTCTGCAGGGCTCGAACAAGAACCCGTAGTAGAGGTTATTGAGCGAGTTTTTGATGACTTGGTTCTAACGTATCAAGTATGCAGGGAACATCGTCAGAGGGATTTCTGCACCAAGATCCTCGAACCCTTTAACACAATTTTATCGCGAGAAGCGATATCTCCTGCGTTCAGGGTGAAACTAATTCATTTCTTGGGCGAAACCGGTCACCCGCTTAGTTTGTCGTTGCTTTTTTCAATGGTATGGGAGAGTGGTATCTATCCTGAGGTGCGAACAGCGATCGTGAAGTTCGGTGCTGCTGCAGTAAACCAGGCGATTGTTACTCTGCGGGATGTTGAGGACTATAACATACGCATGAGACTCGTAGATATAATGAAGAATGTCGGTGAGAAAAGCATCACGATACTGCTCAAGAATTTGGGTGCTCGCGAGTGGTATTTGCGGAGAAATATCCTTACTATTCTTAGCGAGATCGGGACCCCATTGATTACTGAGCAACTCGAACCCCTTCTAAAGGACGAGGACTATCGCGTCCGCCTTGAGTTAGTTAAAACCTTTACGCGTCTTGAGTATACTGAAGGATTGATCAAAGCCTTACAGGACATGTCGGTTGAAGTACAGGCTGAAGCTTTGAGAGGTTTGAAAAAGAAGTTGACTTCTGAGGAGTTTGTAAGACTACTCCCGCGCTTCAAAAACACCGGCGATGAGGTCTATATTGAAATCCTGAAAATTATCGAAGATAAGACATTATTTGAGGCTGGTCCATGGATCAAGGATCTATTATTGTCACTACAGGAGAGAAATGATTCAGTGGCGCGCAGTTTGAAAGAACTCGGTATTGCAACCCTGATGAAAATGCGACCTCAGGATTTAAGAGCCACGCTCGAGGAGCTGGCGCGTGCTGAAGACCGATCTTTGAAGAGACTTGCCTTAAAGGCTCTGGAAAAGATTTCGTGATATTTTGTAACGACCGGTGAAGGCATTTAACAAAGCAGCCGTTGATTTTATTTATCTTTTCAGTTTTTAGCAGAGAATGATAGCAGTTATAGATTTCGGCTCACAATATACCCAACTCATTGCTCGCCGGGTGAGAGAATATAGGGTATACTCCGAGATATACAATCACCAGATCAGTATTCGTGAACTTGCTGATAAGAATATCGAGGGTTTAATACTATCTGGCGGTCCAGGTAGCGTCTACCAGAAGCAGTTCCGTATCTCCAAAAAATTTTTTGATTTGGATGTGCCGGTACTTGGCATCTGCTATGGCATGCAACTTGCGGCACAGATGCTCGGTGGTACAGTAAAACACTGTAAGAAACAAGAATATGGGTATGCAGATATAACGACGAAACATGTTGTTTTGTTTACGGGATTGCCAAAACACTTCAGGGTGTGGATGAGTCATGGCGATTCAGTTGTACGTTTGCCGCGTGCAGCGCAGGTGATTGCAGCGACCAAGACAACACCGATTGCCGGATTCAGCATGCACAATATATATGGACTACAGTTTCACCCTGAGGTCCATCATACACAATACGGCAAGAAGATCATCAACAATTTCCTTGGTTTGGTCTGTGGTGCGAGAAAGACCTGGTCAATGAATAAATTTGTGGAGACCGAAGTTGAAAGAATACGACATACAGTTGGTGATCACAAAGTTATTTGCGCGGTCAGTGGAGGTGTCGATTCTACGGTGGCTGCTACGCTTACTACAAAAGCGGTGCGAGGAAATTTCGTCGGGATTTTTGTCGACAATGGGTTGCTCCGTTTCAAAGAAAAGGAAGAAGTCATCCAAACGATCGGTTCTCGTATGAATCTAAGAGTTGTAAGTGCAAAGAGGAGGTTTCTTTCGAAATTGGTAAACGTGAAAGACCCTGAAAAAAAGAGAAAGATCATCGGGCGTGAATTCATCAGAGTGTTTGAGTCTGAGGCTAAAAGGATTAAGGACGTTAAATTCCTTGTTCAAGGTACTTTATATCCTGACGTTATTGAATCAGGTATGGGTATCGGCCCATCCGCTGTAATAAAAAGCCACCATAATGTCGGTGGGTTGCCGCGTAGAATGAGATTAAGGATCATTGAGCCATTAAGGTTACTTTTTAAAGATGAAGTGAGAAAACTCGGTCGTGTGCTTAAATTACCGACTTGGTTCATTCAACGCAAACCGTTCCCTGGACCCGGATTTGGCGTGAGGATCCTTGGTTCGGTAACTGAACAACGGTTAAGAATCCTGCGGCAAGCTGATAAGATCCTCTTAGAAGAGGCGAGTAAGTTGAAAATATATCGAGATATCTGGCAGATTTTTGCAGTCTTATTGCCCCTGGGTAGTGTTGGAGTCATGGGTGATAAACGGACATACGACTCGGTTTGCGCAATCCGGGCAGTATGTTCAGAAGATGGCATGACTGCGGATTGGGCAAGATTACCACCGACATTCCTCAGTTATGTTGCAACAAGGATAACCAATGAAGTTACGGGGATAAATCGTGTTGTCCTCGATATAACTTCAAAACCACCAGCAACTATAGAATGGGAATAAAGATATTCTATCTAAGCGCAATTATCTATGCCGTTATCAGCAGCATTGGTGTACTGAGATTGCATTTGCCCGGGTATTTCCTTTACGTATTGCCGGCTGCGATCGCACTTTTTTATCTATTCTATGCAAGTCAGAAGAAAGTTGAGCTGGTTCACACCACGATCGGCGCGATCCTTGTAAATCTTTCGGTTCAGCTGACCGGTGGCTTAATGTCGCCGCTTTTTATGGCCTATGCGATTATCGTTCCGATAATAGGTTATAAAGAAAAATACTCTAATTACTGGATAATCGCTTTTTGTCTACTTGCGATTGAAACACTTGCTTCAGTCTTTAGCCATGAAATAATGATCTTACGTCTTGTATTGTTTGCGGTGGTAATCATCATTATCGGTGTGTTAATAAAAAACTATTCAGAGAATGAAGCATTCTTAAAAAAATCATTAATAAAGTATGAAGCGCGTGATGATGTTTTTCGACCGGCTGACTTTGAGTCTAAAGAAATATTGACTTCACTTGAGGATATTGACCGACACAGTGGTGTTGAAAGACCACTTCTTTACTATATTAAGCTTATACATAACTTCTTTGATGCTAATACAACGGCTTTTTTCTCATACAGTGAACATAATCTCGTGCTCGTTCAGGGTTTTTCGCGTTCCGAGCTTTTTGGTCCAGGCTCTGTGGTTAGTCTTAAAGGAGGTATCTATAAACAGATCATAGATTCCAGGAAGTCTATTTTAATAAAGGAATTTGTTCAGAACCCAGATGAACTCGGTTATTATAAAGGTGAATTGAAGATCGATTCAGTGATGATTGCTCCAATCGTTCTTTTGGAGAAGATCGAGGGTGTTTTAGTTATTGATCGTAAAGGCGGACAATTTGATGGAAAAGACAAGGAGTTATTCGATGAGGCAGTGATGGCAGCGGGTTATTTCCTTGCCATGCTGAGGTTGTATGAAAGGCAGTATCGTAAATCCAAAGATCTCCATGCACTTGTGGCATTTGCCAAAAGACTACATAGAGGACTGGATCTCGAGAAAATACTGCCCAATGCAGTGAGTTCATTCAGGGAAGTCCTTGATTGTAATGATGTCTCAATCGCTGAGATTGATGAACTGAATGAGTATGGTAGAGTTATAAAGTCAACCTATATTAAGGAGAATACCGAATTCCCCTTGGATGACGGACTCGTTGGTTTCATTGTTCGACACCGAAATTATATAATAAAAGAAGACCTAAGTGAAGGCAATTTAGTTGTTTTTAAGAGGAGTGAGAAAACCAGAAATCTTTCGTTCATCGGAGTTCCGATTACCCAGGATGAAGATCTGCTTGGCGTAATATGGTGTGAGGATCACAAGAAGAAGAAATTCAATGAGGATGATGTTGAGCCGGTTAATCTTCTTGCCTCTCATTTAAGTTTGGTGTGGCTAAGAGCGATCCACCATGAGCAGGAAAAGCAAAAAGCAGCACTTGATGGGCTTACTGGTTTATATAATCACCGACAATTCCAGGAATTATTGCAAAAACAGATCGACGAAGAGAATGAAGCTGTACTTTTGATGATTGACATCGATCATTTCAAAAAAGTCAATGATGAATATGGGCATCAGGCGGGCGATAAAGTAATTAAGTTCCTTGCCAATCTAATATCACATACTGGCATTGCTGCCCGGTACGGTGGTGAAGAATTCGCTATAGTTCTTTCTAATTGCTCATTGAAAAAAGGCATTGATCAGGCAGTACGCATAAGGGCGCATGTCTCAAAGTCACCGATCAAATTCAATAATTCTAAAATGCAGATAACCATCAGTGTCGGCGTTGCTCATTATCCAGGTGATGCTAAGACTAGAGAAGAACTGATCGAAAAAGCAGATAATGCTATGTATCGAGCAAAACAAACAGGACGTAATAAAGTTGTTGTAGCACGCACCATGGATAAAGATATTCAACCTGATACAGATAATCATCGGTCATGACCATTGGTATTGCATTGGGCGGAGGTGGAGCTAAGGGGCTGGCTCATATCGGTGTGCTTGAGGGTCTTGAAGAACTTGGTATAAAACCACGTTTTGTCGCTGGCACGTCTATTGGATCTATCGTCGCGGGCATATATGCGTTGAACGATACAGCAAGAGGTTTAAAAGAACAAGCCGCACATATGATTCAATCTGAAGAGTTCAAGAATTTCGGGTTGGAGGAGTTTTACAAAGGCGCCGATAATATCCTGGAGCGATTCAAAAAAGAGGTCTTCGAGAAATTCTATATCGGTCGGTTACTCTTCAAAAAATCGCATATTAAAATCAAAGCGACCAGGAAATTATTTCAAGATTTATTTGATGATAAAACATTCGAAGATTGTAAAATAGCCTTCACGTGCAATGCCCTGGATATCCAGTCAGGTGAGGAGATTATTTTTAAAACCGGCTCGCTGGCCGAAGCAGTGTGGTCGAGTTGTGCAATCCCAGGGATTTTTCCGCCTTTTGTCAAAGACGACCGCATTTTTGTAGATGGTGGTGTGGTTGATAATGTGCCGGTGACACCGGTAATGAAACTCGGTGCTCGGATCGTCATAGCTAGCTACCTTGGTAACCAACCTAAATTCAAAGGTCATCCAGATACCGGGTTTCAGATCAGCCACCGTGCCCAGTCTTTTGTGCGTTTTTACCTTGACCAGAAAATTCTTAAACAAGCTGATCTTGTTATTGCCCCTGATGTAGCTAGGTTTCACTGGGCTGACTTTTCAGCAATTGATGAATTGGTCAAAGCCGGTCGTATTGCCGTGGAAAAAAATACGAAGAAAATCAAGTCAGTAACTTCATTTTGGTATCGATTGCGCAAAACACTGAGTATGACGATCTAAATTGAGCGGATAGTACCGTTTCAAATTGATTATGTACGATTTTCCAATTTCGTAGTGGTCGAGCTTGCTCGACAGATATTTGCAGAGTATCATGCCATGGGCAGATCCGCCTCAGGCGGAAACTCTGCCACTACGGTTTGATGATCTTCGCGCAAAACTAAAGCACGAACTATTCGAAACAGCACTAGTTATCAGCGGTAGTATTTAAGGCTTATTTTTCCCTTATCGATCACCCCGTAGGAAAAATTGCTAACCCAATCGCCGATATTTAGATAATACTTATTACCTGGATATTCTTTGAAATCAGGGATGTGGGAGTGAGCAAGGATTGCAATGTCAACTTCTTTTAATATCGCTCGGGCATGATATTCAAACATCTTTGACAGGTTCGGATTACGCCGCTGCTTGCGGGATAAATAAGCAATACCCTGAGCAAGAAAAACACCAATATCCGGGTGGATAAGCCGGTAAAGCGCATGGTTAATTTTTGAGGTCAGTAATTTTTCCCAGAGGTTTGTCCAGAGCCTGCGGTCGATCTTATTGCCGTGAGCCAAGTAGACAGTTTTACCATCAATTTCAACTGTGGTCTGTTCTGGATGGACCACAAAACCAAAATTCTTGAGGAACCTGCCGATCATTACTTCATGGTTGCCCATTATATAATGGACTGTTTTACCTTCTTGAATAAGGTTATACAAAGTAGCCAGGGTCTTGAAGTAGTCTTTTGGAAAGACAATATTGTATTCGAACCAGAACTCGAAGAGATCGCCAAGGATATAAAGATCGGTCATCTTTGCTCTATTTTCATGGAGAAACTTTATTAACATTCTGGCTCGGTAGCTTTCGTCAGTTCTGATGTGGGCATCGCTAATAAAGAAGTGCATATTGAATTATATTGATTTGCGATAGAGAGTCAATAAAGGTGCGGGATAAACAGATTGACATTCCGACTTGTCTTAAGTATAATAAATCATGATAAATATTGCAATCGTTAGTTTGCTTCTTGTTTCTCAATATTACGGCCAGAACAAGATTCAATATGAGGATTTTCACTTCAATGTCCTTGAAACCGAACATTTTAATATATACTTTTCCGAAGGCGGTGAAAAACTCGCTGCTTTTGCCGAAGAAGTTCTCGAAGAAGGTTATGAGATACTCAGTGAAGATCTAGGTCTGGAAGTTGATTTTACTATACCGGCGATAATCTATAACTCGCCAAATGATTTTTCACAAACCAATATTACCCTTGAGTTGATCGAAGAAGCAGTTGGTGGATTTACCGAGATTCTGAAGAATCGTATGGTTGTGCCTTTCAACGGGGACTATGAAGACTTCCGTCATGTTCTGGTTCACGAACTAACCCATGTTTTTCAATTCGTCATATTCTTTCCAACCAAGATGGAGGCATTATTCTCCGGCGATATTTTTTACTCAGTGCCTCTTTGGGTCATGGAGGGTCATGCAGAGTTTTCGTCATTGGGGTGGGATCACGGGACGGATATATTTATGCGCGATTTGGTCATGAACAACAACGTAATCCCTTTATCAGTTTTGGGGAGCTACGGCGGTTTTGTAATCTATAAGGAGGGTCAAGCTTTTTATAAATATATCGCTGAAAAATACGGACGACAAAAAGTAGGAGAGTTCCTTCACCTGATGAAATCCAAAAAAAGCCTCGAGGCAACCTTTCTTCATTTATTCGGCGTTACGGTCGAAGAGTTTGATGACCAGTGGATGAGATATTATCAAATGCAGTACTTTCCCAAAGTTGAGTTGCAAGAAAATTTTCATGATTTCGCGCGGATCGTCTTCGATCACAAGAAAACCAAAACTATATACAATACCTCAACTGCTATTTCGTCACGCGGTGATAAGATAGCTTTTATAAGCGATCGGTCGGGTATCGCTGAAATAATCGTGATCTCGAGCATTGATGGTCAACTTCTGAAGAAACTAGTAAAGGCTCAATACTCATCGGGCTACGAAGGTTTGCATCTATACCAGGGTGGTTTGTCATGGTCACCGGATGACCGGTTTATTACTTTCGCTGCGAAGTCAAAGGGAACAGATGTTCTCTATATCATGGATGTGGAAAACGGCAAGGTTTCCAAGAGAATGGATTTTGGTCTTGATGCTATCTATTCTCCAAAATTCGCTCCGAACGGCGATGAGATCGTATTCTCAGGGGTTAATAACGGTTATGCTGATATTTATATTTTAGATATATCGTCGGGTACGATTGAAAACATGACCAATGATATTTACACTGACAAGTATCCGTGTGTTTCTTCAGAAGACGTCATTGCCTTTGTCAGTGACCGCCCCGATTCCACGACTGAATACAAATACGGCAACTACGCTGTTTTTCTTTACCGAAATGGGGTGATATCACGCCTGACACCGCGAACCACTTATGTTGCATCTCCAATCTTTGATAATGACGGTGGTCTTTATTTTACTGCTGATTATGACACGGCATTCAATATGTATTGGTATTCGTGTGACAGCGCGCGGACAATGAAGAAAACGAACATTCTTACCGGTATATATTATCCAACGATCTCAAAAGACGGTAAGAAAATCGCCTTTTCATATTTCAGTGATTACGGCTATGATATTTGTGTCGTGAAAAATCCCTTAACCAAAATGTCTGACACGCAAACACCTGAATCGGCTACGGTGTCAAATGCTTATGAGGAGACTGAACTAGAGACGGCGCGGGTCAGAAAGTACACGCCGAAATTTACTTTTGACTACTTTGTAGCGAGTGCTGCATACTATTCGGTAATTGGATTTTCTGGGCTCGGCGAGATTGCCTTGAGTGATATTTTGGGTAATCATCGTATTGTAATTGCTTCGAATTTCTACGGCGGCCTTACGAGTTCTGATATTTTTCTGAGCTACTGGTATCTTAAAAAACGGAGCGATTTTGGTTTCACCTTGTTTCAGTACCTAAATTATTTACGGGCAAATGATGATCTTTTAATTTGGCGCTATCTGGGCGGCGGTGGGGTTGTTCAATATCCATTCAGCCGGTTCTTTCGTGCTGAATTAGGCGCTTATGCCTATAAGATTTACGAGACCAGATGGTATGATTTTTTTACGCCGCCGATGTACAGCTCAGACAGTTATCATGATTCCAATTATAATATGTTCTATCCAAATCTCGCTTTTGTCTTCGATAATATAAGATGGGGGAGAATCGGTCCGCACAGTGGGCGTCGCGTAAGACTTGAGGGGTATACGACATTATTTAGTGATTTCGAGACAAGAAGCGTGATCTTTGACTACCGCAGGTATTTCGGTCTTTCACCCCGAGCAAGTTTTGCCGCCCGTTTGCTTCTTGCTGGGAGCTATGGTCCAGACCCTGATCGATGGTCAATAGGTGGTCAACATTCTTTGCGCGGCTATGATTCCTATGCATTGGCCGGGTCAAGACTGGGTTTTCTCAATCTTGAATACCGTTTTCCATTCATTGACCGGCTCAAACTTTCGTTTCCTTTGCCCATTGAATTCAGGGATATTCGTGGTGTTTTGTTCGCTGATTTTGGTGGTATTTACTCAGACTCCTTTGAAGTCTACAACACCTATAATGGATTTCACCTTGAAGACCTTAAAATGGGTTTTGGTGCGGGAATACGGATGACATTTATGTATATGATATTGAAGTTCGATGTTGGTCGGGCATATAATTTCCAGGACTTTACAGATGAGTGGAAGTATTATCTGACCATCGGACCAGAATGGTAACGAACCCGTTAGAATACTCCAGTAGATTATCGAAAAGAAATTAATCAACATTCTTGATTTATACGGGGATTTTACTATAATTTAAATATGCTGGTGTTGTTTCTCTTAATGCAATCCTGGTCCGCATATGTTGATTCATCGCTCGTTTATATCGGGTTGACCAGACAAGATATTGCATTTAGGGATGACTACACAATACGTGATGAGTATCGCTTTGCAATAGTTGACGAGTTGCTTGTCAATCCACTTGGCACGATAGATTTCCTGATTGATATGGATGCGCTCTTTTGGACATCCTCTGAAGAGAAGATCTTGGATGAACTGATTGGCTTATACGATCTTCAAGTCAGTTACCGGCAGATTGATTTTGAAACCGCCCTATTGAAGTGTTATCATTTTGCTAACGACGCATTTGAAACAATGCCGGTTGAACTAAGTGAGGTTTTTGAAGAACTGAGCGTATTTTCTCCTGAACTGACAAGCTCAATTGAACAAGAAAGAGAGGAGACCGAACAGAATGATTCATTGGTGAATTATCTAAAGAAGCACGCCGGAAAAGTCGATTATGAGAAACTCTTTACTGCTCAAGCATACCTTCTTTGTGCGGCATCGCGCTGTCTTGTGTGGCTTGAACAACAGGACATTCAATCCCAGAGTGTTGAAGGTGTTGAAGGAAATATCCTCTTTTATAAGCAATATGAATTTGGCGAGATCATTGTGGCAGATACTGGAAAGAATGTTTACAAGAGAGATTTTGCCGTGATAATCGATCTTGGCGGTGATGATATCTATAGATTAGGTGCGCAAATAGGCAAGCTGCATATAATTATAGACCGCGCTGGTGATGATCAATATGAAGGCGATAATTACGCTATTGCCTCTGGTCATTTCGGCGTCTCCATTTTGATCGATGAACAGGGTAATGATATATATCGAGCAAAGAACTTTTCAATCGGTTGCGGCGTTTTTGGCGTCGGGCTGTTGATTGATAAAGTCGGTAATGACACTTATTATGGCGATACGTTTACCCAGGGTGCAGGAGGTTTTGGCATCGGCATACTGAGAGACGAGGATGGTAATGATCTATATCAAGGCGCCCTTTATGCACAGGGTTTTGCTTCA
>JAUWGT010000045.1 GCA_030606265.1 Candidatus Stahliibacteriota bacterium
AGACCGCCAGCACCAGTACCAGTTCGGTATCCGAACCTCAATGCCAAAATCTCAGCAACCCAGTATTCTGCACCAAGTGCAATGCCAAATTTGTCGGAACTAGAAATAATAAAATCTTGAGCAAATCCTAATTTCTGCAAGTTGTAGCTCCAGCCAAGCCGTATGAGCATGGGCAGAGGAAAACTTTCTTGGTCGAGTTCAACACTTGTACCTAAGTTGCTCAGAGAGATGCCTGTTTGCAATCCTTTTATTGGAAGATCATACATTACACCAAAATCAAAGGACATTGCTGATGAAGAAAACTCTTCGTTCTTTTCACTTAAGTATTTGAAGCCCATACCAAAAGCTAATGCGCCAAAGTTTTTTCCGTAGCCGATATTTGCTGTCCAGTCTGAAGCCGAAAAGGTAGCACCGGTTGAATCACCTCTTATTGTAATGACAGGGATACTTCCTGAACCCCAGTAATTGAATGCTAACCCAAAAGTGCCAATATTTCCAATAGCAAATGCTAAGGCAGCGTATTCATGATTCATGCCTAATAACCAGGAATTATGCATGAAGTGCAGATCAAAGGATTTAATCTCGCCTAAACCAGCAGGGTTATAGTAAAGTGCAGAAGCATTGTTAATATATGCAACAGAAGCTTCACCCATACCGACAACTCGGGCGTCAACCGGGATCTTCAAAAATGCAGCACCAGCGTCTCCTGCACCTGCATGAAGCAGAATCGTTAAACATGCCACTGATATTATAATTTTACCAAGTCTGCTTGTCACCTTATCTCCTTGTCTCATTTTATCCTCCTTACCGAATAATAGACAATTTACCCTTTTTAGCCTCACCATCAGTAGTTGTCACGAGATAGATATATATACCACTTGCAACTTCAGCATCCCAGGCAAGATGTCCATCACCGTCATTGTCTGTCTCTGGGCCAAAAACCAAAGTACCTGACAGATCATAGACTTTCACTGTTGCATTGTCTGTGAGCCCCTGGAAATGAATGGCATCGTGTCCTGGATCGCTATGTGGTTTAAAGGGTATCGGTACAACCCTCAATGAATCAAGACTGCCTCGCGGTCTTGGACCTTGAACTGTAACAGCGAAACTTTCTTGAACTAAACCGCCGAGTGAATCACGACCTTCAATCGTTACAAGACCAGTATATATCCCCTCGGTCATATTTACAGGGATAACCACCGCAAGTGTACAAACTAATACTTGCCCTATACTCATACTACTCGGCAGACCGAGCACGAAAATACTGTCAATATTTCCACCCGGACCGCTCAATACTCCAGAATAGCTAAAGGAATCTACACGTGAACTGCTTGGTCCATCTTCTGGATCAGGATTATATAAATCATCAGTATTTGTTAGAATGAATGTACCTTTGGCATAAGGTGAGTATGCCGGACCAGCTGGTTGAATTCTTAAGTTCATCGTATCATTCACCACATCCAACGAATCATTATCAACATCTAAATCTGCCATCGATTCTACAACCCAACCTCTCACTGAATAGATATTGCCGCCAAGTGAATCTTCGTAATAATCCTGCCAAACAAGGAAAAAGTTGGTAATAGTATCAATTAATGTCACAAAGAGTGAAGGTGGATAAAAGTCATTTCCAAAACTCGCGCCACTGGTTCCGGTAAATGTACTGATAAGGGATTGACTGTTTGAGAATCTACCGATTGTATCACTGTATGCAGCTATGTGAATACCGTATATGTTTGTATCCGGATTATCATGCCAGGCAGCAACCATGATGCCTTCAGGATCCATCATTATTGCGGGTCTGAAGTTGTCACATCTTTCTGATGTATCTGGACCCCACCAGTTCACTTTTTGATTCGGGACAAACGATGAACTATCTCTATGGATTTCACTAAACCAGATATCAGGATTGGCATTTCCACCGGCACGTCGAGAATCTTCCCAGGAAATTAGAACATTACCATTAGATGCATTGTAGGTTAGTGATGGGTTTCCTCTGTAAACGCCACCCGAATCATCATTGGCGATCAAGTCAGCTGGCAAAAATGTGTTGCCTCTATCCTGGGAGCGATTGTATCCAATCCAGGGATGGGGGTCCTGATTTGTCCCACCTGTTCCCCATGCCCAGGCACAATGCACCCAGCCGCTATCATCGACAACAATATAAGGATTCCGATTTACATTCGTAAGATTAGCGTCAACAATCCCGAAATCGACAAATGATTGTCCTAAATCGATTGAGCGTGCAAGTTGTATCTGGATCAGACCTGTTGCATTATCAGCCCATAAAAGATAAAGAAATGTCGTGTCAGGATTGCTTTTGCTGTCAACGGTGATCTTAGGCTGTGGACCAACATTTATATTTGAAGTGAAAGCATTGGTCACCAAGATACCGGGTACAGTATCAGGTGCAGGCCAGGTCGTACCACCATCAGATGATTTCGTGAAAAATATCTTCCAGGTTCCATTTCGCCATGATTGCCACACCACATAGAGGTTAGTTGAGTCAACACATAGCCATGGATAAAGATCGTTTATTAATGGACTCTGGCTCAAATCAATATTTGGTGTTGTCCATGTTTGTGCAGTGTCAGCAGCTAAGGCAAAGTATATTTCATGATTATCATCGTTATCACGGTCGTCTGCCCATGCGGAATAGAGAATTAGATTATCGTCCATTATCGTTTGAGGATAATATGCGGGATGACCTGATGTACCAGGAGCATCATCAACTCTAACCCAGTCGTCAAAGACAATAGTTCCTTTCCAGGGCAGTGAATCTTGAGCTCTAGCAAAGAATATAAACATACCGATGAGAAAAAAGTATTTTTTCATAATTCCTCCCTTTTAATCTAAATTATTATAATAGGCTGAGGAGGAAAGTCAAGGTGTATGCCAGTATATCTACTTGTCTTCTGTGAAGAGTGAAGCTGAAAGTATCGCCTGTCCCGAGCAATATCGAGGGGAGAATACTGGAATTCAGCTTTAGGTTTTCACAAATAAACAAAAAGTCTTGAAATCTCATTTTCTTTTTGCGCGAGACAAGTCTCGCTACTCCATTTTTTGAATTCTTTATCCCCCTGTGATGATTTACCCATTCATATCTTGACAACCCATACATTACTCTTATAATAATATCAAAGGAGGCGGTATGAGAAGACTTTTAGTTCTTACGGTCATTATTTGCTCGGGTTTGTTTGCTGAAAATCTATTGACCAATGGTGCATTTGAGCAACCACTCGGTACTGGTTGGCTCCAAGCAACATCCGGCGTGAATGTGACTATTAATCGAGCCACCACTTATGATCCGGATCCAGATTATGAGGCTTATGTATACAAAGGTTCTGGGAGTGGATATGCACGGCTCTATCAGGTTGTTGATATTCCCTCCACAGATATTGACTTTTCAGTCAATGCAAAACTGTATGCATGGGATAACCACGCAAGTGCGTGGACTGGTGCTTGTCTATTGATTTCTTATCTTAACGAGTCGAACTCTCTACTGGGTGCAACGCGGATATGCGCCCGCAGCCAGGGTTGTCCATGGAACAATAGTTCTACCCACCATCTTATCGATGCCGTAGATTCCTTGTGGCATAATTATGCTTTCAATATTGATGACGAACTAACCAATCTGCCCGGGGTTACTCCGTCAGCCATCAAGAAGATCCAGATTTCGCTACTCGATTCAACGTATCACTGCTGAGGGGCGAGTGAGACGGCAAAGGTCTTTGCCGACGATATTGTCTTAGACTTCTATGTTGCTGGAATTTACATCACCTTGACTACAACAACTGTCTACGATTCATTAGGTAATAATAATGGAATACTTGACCCAGGGGAGACGGTTGATCTTACTGCGACTTTGACAAATGTGGGAACAGATACTGCATACGATGTTGCCGGAACACTACTGTGTTCATCTCCGTATATAACGATTAATGGCGCCACTGGTGTTGGTTGGGGCATGATAGCACCGGGTGATACGCTTGAAGGTACACCCTGGAATATCACTGCTGCTGTCAGTACGCCGGTGGGAACAGTAGCTGATTTTGGTCTCGGTATTACAGCAAGTGGTGGTTATAATACGCAGCTCGATTTTTCATTGGTCATCGGCATGCTAGGGGTTGATCATGCAACGCATGATTGTGGTAATGTTAAGTTTACGGTGACGCGTTACGGTGCGTTGGGTTATATGGGTTCGACTGGGACTGTGGGTGTAGGTTTCTGTTATCCAATTTCCAGTATTAGTCACCTTTATTATGGTGCTTTTGCTGCGGGTAATAGTGCCAGTTATGTAGTCGACCGATATTATGAGTCAGGTTCTGATGATACAGACTGGGAAACCACGGCGAGTCCAGATGGTATGGTCAGGATGTATGAGCCCGGTCCGAATGATTTTGATGAGTATACGACTGCGCGTTATGATGACGCCGGGCATCCAACACCTAAGGGTCTGGTTTGTGACCAATATACCTGGGCTTGGGATGATGCTACGGCAAATGATTTTGTGATTACTAAGTTCATCTTGACGAACCAAGGTTCATCGACATTGAGTGATCTTTATGGTACGGTCTTCATGGATTGGGATATCGCTTCTTCTAGTTCGAATTATGGTTCATCAGAGGCGGCGCGTAATCTGACCTGGATGTACGCGACAACGCCGTATGTTGGGGTTGCTATTTTGGATCCACCGCGCACAACCCCGGCGGCCAACCTAGCATTGATCGATCATGCTACCTATGTTTATCCGTACAGTGGTTTACCCGATAATATCCAGATCCAGTTTATGGATGGTTCTATACAGAATCCTTCATCAAATCGTCCGTATGATTGGTCGACGTGCAACTCAGCCGGTCCGTTTACGCTTGATCCTGGCGCTGCCCGGGTTGTGGCGTTTGCGATTGTTGGTGGTGACAACTTAAGTGATTTACAGGCGAATGCTGATACTGCTTATAATCGTTACTGGAACTGGCCAGGTGTTGAGGAAACCCCTGGTAGTGCACAGATCACTGGTATCCGTTTATATCCGGTGATTTCACGTGGCCGTCCGTACAAAGTGGCTTATGGTTTTGCTCAGGAGACGCCGGTTCAGGTTAAGGCCTATGATGCCTTGGGTCGTTTGGTTGTGCATCAGGATTATGGTCGGCTCAATGGTTCAGGTGAATTCACCTTTGACCTTAAGTCTATGGCACAGGGCGTCTACTTTGTGAAGATTATATCTGATGATCACACAAGCACGCGAAAGGTCATCTGGTTGAAATAGGGAAAAGATATTTATCCGTATATATCTCTATTTATTATTATTGGAATGTGCAGTGTCAGCAGTTAAGGCGAAATACATTTCATAGTTATCATCGTCATCACGGTCATCTGCCCATACGGAATAGAGAATTAGATTGTCGTCCATTATCGTTTGAGGATAGAGTACTTTTTCATAAGTCCTCCCTTTGAATCTAAATCATTATGATTAGTCAAAAGAAGAATGGCAAGACGTAGAGATCTGTCCAGCGCACCTAAACTTAAGTATTAACATACTATCTTGACATGTGTATTATATCAATTAAGCTATTAGAGTAATGAAAAGGAGGTGGATTATGAAAGTTGCAACAATCGTACTATGTATGATTGCATTGGTTCTGGCTGCTATTGCTTATCATTTTTATAGTGCAAATAAGCAAACGGAAACTGAATTCAATTTCAAGATCACTAAGCTTGAACAACAGAAAGCAGCTCTTGAGAACGAGCTCGAGATCAAGATAGGTGAAATTTCAAAAGAGAAGGAAGAACAGATTGAGCGCTTGAAAAACGCTTATAATGAACTCGTTACCGATATGGAAAAAGAAATCGAAGAGGGTAAGATCCAGATCACCCAATTGGCAGATCGGCTTTCGGTCAGCATGGTTGATCGAATATTGTTCCCGTCAGGTGAGGTAGAAATCATGCCTGAGGGTCTTGAGGTTCTGGAGCGGGTAGGAAAGGTCTTGAAAAACACCGAGAATAAAATTATCCGCGTCGAGGGGCATACTGATAATGTTGCGATACACTCTAACCTGCAGAAGGAATTTCCTACCAACTGGGAACTTTCAACTGCACGCGCAACAAATGTCGTGCGTTTTTTCCAGGAAAATGTTGGTATAGAAGCCGGACGCCTGCAAGCGATCGGCATGTCAGAATATCATCCGGTAGCAGACAATAAGACGGCTGCCGGACGCAGTCAGAATAGGCGCATAGAGATCATTCTATTACCAGAGTACGGTAACCCGTCGCCTCTGCCTGCGAAATAGTTCTGAGGGGATCTGGGCGGGTTATTTTTTCCGTTGCGTTAAGCTGATGATTGATGGTCAGTTAGAAAAATCACACTGCTTGAGTAATCAGAAAAATAATAGATGTGGGATCTGTCTTCAAATATTGCTAAGTCCAATGCCTGCCCTCGCCTGTCCTCGTTGCCTTGGTAACGGGATGAAATCTGTTAGTCTTTCATCGGGGTTGAGATTTGACCCCACGGCGTAAAAGCAGGCTGAGCAAGAAAATCGTAAAACCAAGGAAGCTGAAACCTGCTGAAGCCATAAATGCCCATTTACTTCCGAATCTGTCCCATAAAGTGCCCATTATCAAAGATGCCGGAAATAAGGCGAGACCGATTCCTGTATTGAATAATCCATAAGCGGTGGCACGGTTTTCAGGTTCTACCAGATCAGCGATATAAGCACGAAACACACCTACAGACAAACCATAGTAGACACCATAGGCTCCAAATAATACCCAGATCGCCCATAGATCATTGACTGTACCAAAGAAAAAGTAAATGACTGAATAAAACAAGAATGAAAAAATGATTATTGGTTTTCTGCCTATTTTGTCTGACCACGACCCGAATATCGGCGAGGAAATCGTGCAGAATATATTATAGAACACCCATATTACAGGTATCATAACTATTGTCAAGCCAGCTTCACGCGCTCTCAATATTAAGAATGCATTTGAAGAATTGCCCAGGGTAAAGACGATATTCGATATCAGGAAAATTACAAATGGAGCATTTCTCAGGCTATGTTTTTGAATAGACGATACAGTTTTATGTTCGACTGTAGTTTCCTTAACAAATCTTACAAAAAAGAGCGCTAATATACCGGGGATGACTGATAACAGAAAGACCAGGCGAACATTACTGTTGAACAGAGAAAGTACAAGCATAGCAAGGAGGGGACCACCAATGGCACCGATCCTGTCCATTGCTCGGTGAAAACCAAAAGCCTTTCCTTTTTCAGATGGATCGACCGACGTCGAGATAAGGGCATCTCTTGCTGGGGTTCTTATGGCTTTACCCACGCGATCAGAGAATCTCACCCCCAGAACAACGGTCCAGACATTGGCTAAATAGAGAAATGGTTTTGAGAGCGCAGACAAACCGTAACCGAGAAAAATAAATAGCTTTCTTTTTTTGAGTTTATCAGAAAGCCGACCGAAAATAGTACGGAAAAGTGAAGCCGTACTTTCTGCGATACCTTCGATCATCCCGATTATCGCTTTATTTGCACCTAAGCTTACAAGAAATTCGGGAACAAGAGGATAGACCATCTGGCTCGACAGGTCAGTAAAGAGTGAGACCAAGCCGAGCAGGAAAATATTCTTTTTGTGTTTTGCTACAGACATGGTTAGATATTATACAGAAAATATCTAACTTGTCAGCAATTAATCGTTGTTCAGGGTGATGAAATTATTAAGCGCGGTTTATTTCGGCGCACGTTGGATCATCGCTAAGGTAACACCGGATGGTTCATTGAAAAGACATATCCTCGGTCCGCCCGAAAAAACCTCTTGAGGTGGGATGACTATGAAACCGCCCAGTTCTTCAATCTTTTTTGCCTTGGCTTCGATATCATCGACACGAATATAGATTGTCAGGAAAGGTAATTTCGCTTTACGTAGAGTGAAGATCCCACCGCCGGCAAAAGCGGTTTGTGCATCGCCGGCTGGGAATTCGTGAATAGTTGTTTTTTCATCATATTCAAACTTCCATTCAAATACATCTTTCATAAATCTAACTGATTTCTCAGCATCATTTGATGCGATTTCCCAGTATACAACAGGATTTTTTTTCACGATACACCTCCTTAAAAATAGAGCAGGTACTTTGCTTTGACCGCACCGATCAGGTACTGGTGCTGTAATGCTCCAGTATTATCCTGAGCATGATAGTCATTTAGAGCAATATATAACCATGATTTGGGTCGGAAATTCCAGGTAAAGAGCAGCCCGGGACGAACTGAGTATAGTTCAGTTGCATTTAAGTCAGAACCTGGTGTAGTCATGACAAATTCGCTAAAAATGCTCAAGCTCATATCCGCGGTGAATCGAGCAAAGAAGTTCGGTCTGATACTTGGCATCATAGAAATTATCGTATTCGTAGTATCCCACTCGATCCAAAGGTTGGTTCGAACACCTGTACTTAAATTTGGCATAATGGAGTAACTGAGTGAAAACCAGTTCGATCCCCGATAAGCAGGAAATCCTCGTAAGTAGTTATACGTGTACCCATACCAACAACCAAAATCAAGATGTTGACCGAGCAGATTTCCCCATGTATTGAGGTTGGCTGAACGGAATATATAATTTGTGTCTACCTCATATTGTTTTCCATAGCTAAAACTTATATAATTACCCCATCGATTTCTATATTCAGGGATTAGTTCTAATAATCCATTATATGACCGATTGCTATCGCCTGGTTCCTGGGTAACTCGGATACCTGCATTTGCACTGATCGCGCGTAAAAATCCACGCGAGAATGTTTTAAAAGGACCAGCAAAAAGACGGTATCGTTGCATGCCCACCCAGGGTACAAAGCCAATATCACTTACATCAAATGAATCCTGGACAACCATTGCCGAGCCGAATATTCGGAAATCCTTCAACAGAGTGTGGAACCCTGAGGTAAAAGCAAATCCCTGCTTTTCATTCTTTTTGCTCGTTGCTCCCTGCACAATAAGTTGACTGGCACCTTTGCGATATACGCCGTCAATGCCTACTGCATAATTATAATTATCTTCATTTTCCAATGTACCGCTGAATAATAATCCGATATCAGATGTTCCCATGATACTGCGTTTCATTCTAAACACACTGTAACCTTTATATGGTTCAATGATTGAATCAATAACTTCGTATTTATCTGTGTAAGCACTAAGTAATCCCATATTCCAGTTCTGTGATTTGTTGGTTAATTTGAGTCCGCCGATAATAGGTACGGCATCACCATTCATTGATTTGCCAATTTTCCGCGAATAGAATAATTGGATATCCTGGAAAAATCCCCAATCACCAAAACCAGACATGCGGAAAATATCAGTGCCCTCAATAAAAAATGGACGTCGTTCTCTTAGGTATGTCGGATATCTTCCGAGATTCAACGTGAATGGGTCTGATTCAATCTGAGCAAAATCTGGATAAATCGTTGCATTGAGTGTTGTCTGTGGTGTAATATCCCATTTCATATTCAATGTTAATGGGGGATCAGAGATAAATTTCTTAAAACTCGAAAAGTTTGGCTTTGTTTTTATGCTATCTTCACCCTCATAATAATATCTGTCATAACGTACATAGCATTCTGGGTATAATTCAAAATAACACCCAGTTGTTTGTGGATTAACTCCTTTTAATGTACCCCACTTTGAAACCAGTTCTCCTTCCGAATGGTCGACTTCAGTCCAGTAATCGGTTTCCTTATTGGCACTGGTATAACGCAAGAACTGTACTCCCCATTCACTGAGTCCTTTCTTGTAACGTATTGATTTAAAGGGGATCTTTATTTCCGCTTCTAATCGGTTATCATATACACCTACGGCACGACTCCAGATGCCTTCCCATGAATCATCCCATTCTCGACCATCATCCATTACCCAGCCATCCCAAATCAATTCGCTTGCGAAAACCAGGAAATAGTAGCCGGTGGTTTTACTTCCAAAAGGATCAATACTAACACGTATATTATCCTCATCTTTAGTAAAACAGGCAAAAGGTGCATACTTATCAGCATAACAGCGGAATGCGAAATAAAGGTTTTCTTCATCTTGCAGAACATATACTGATGTTTTTTGCTCAGGTTCCTCTTTTTCATAGGGTTCGTATTGTACAAAGTTATAAGCAGAATCTGCAGTCTGCCAAATATCTTCAATCATACCGTCGATCCTGGGAGCGACTTCGGTGAAGCGAACCTCGACGGTTTTCGAGCTTTGTGCCATTAAAGCGATGATTAATATAAAACTCATATATTCCTCCTCAATTGTAAGTTTTTCTGTCTGAACATCATTACTTCCTTTTTTTCTTGCTCCGTTTCTTACCTTTTTTCTTACTCATACTCATTACCCCATGCAGGTACACACACCCGAGTATTTCGACATATTTTTTATAAAATGAGTCATCCATGACAACTGCGTGATCATCGTGTTTAAAGTGGTCTTGCAAATGGATTGGCATAGCTGGTGCTTGAACAATATGGTCGCAGCAGTACTGCGCTTCGACAAAACCGAATATAATTGAAGTCAAAAAACTTCTTATTACACACATCAAAGGCGCATTCTTAACATCCATGCCAAGCGTTTTGAACCATTTGTTCGTTGCTTCGCGTTTGCTTTCGATCCATTTGATCTTGAGATCGATTATCTCAGGTATATCAACCGGGATGGTACTGAAAGCAACGATCGCCAATTCCGTATTTTTCCTAAAAAAATCAACCATGTTGCGGGTCAGATATCTTACGCGTTCTTCTAATGGCGTCTTTTCACCTCCCGTATCGAGTATTGCACTGTAATATTTATCATAACATTCATTGATGATTTCTTTCAATATACCGGCTTTGCCATTAAAATAGTAATTGATCATCGAAATATTCACTCCCGCCTTTTTGGCGATTTCCCGTATACCGACTGCAGCAAAACCTCGTCGGGCAAAAAGAGAAACAGCGGCATCGAATATTCTTTTTTTTGCGGCAATTTTAGTGTTTTGTTCCATATATACCTCCTCATGAATCAAACGATTGTTTCAATCAAACGATTGTTTAATTATAATCAAAAAAACGGATTTGACAAGGGGTCAAATGCTTAAGTCCTTTCCACTTTTTTTGCATACTGATTTGTCATTCCTCACTGTGTTCGGAACAAGCTGCACAATCTCCGAAGTAAAGTAAAGCGTTGAAAAGCATGCTGTTGTTCACTCAAGGTATATTGAGATTGCCACGCTCATCCCGCCCATTGGCGGGATTCGCTCGCAATGACAAGAATCACGAAGCCATAGAAAAACAATATCGACAATGCTTTACAAAAAGGGTAGAAAACTTAGGCAACCACAGCATTGACAAAGAATAAACTTTCGTTATAATTGTTCATGGATCAAGAGACCAGGAAAACATATACTAACGCACTTGAACTCTGCGAGAAGGGAAGAATCAAGGCGGCGATCGAGAAATTGAAGTTGGTTATCAAGGCTTATCCTGATTACCCTGATGTTCACAATGCCCTTGGTCTGGCATACTCGCTACGCGGTAACAATGACGACGCGGTAACTAGTTTCAAAATGGCAATAGAACTGAACCCTGAGTACATAGAAGCCTATGTGCACATGGCAATCATACAGAATGAGCAATGTCGTTTTGAGGAGGCAAAGCAAACTTTTGAGAAGGCAGCTAAGCTGGAGACCAAAGAAAAGGGGCTTTCTCCACAGTTGAAGGCAAAACTCGCCAATACCTACGGCCAATTAGGTGATACATACTATGAACTGCAAGAATACAAAAAGGCAAAAGATGAGTATAAAAGAGCGATGGAAGTGAGTTCATCGTTTCTCGATATAAGACTCAAATTAGCAAAGACTCATCTCCAGCTTGCTGAATATAGGAATGCTGAAAAATTGCTCAAGGGAATCCTTGAAAACAACAAGAGTTATCTGGAAGCAAAAACCACATTAGGTCTTTGCTATTATCAACAGAAGAGATTTAGCGACGCTCGACGAGAATGGCAGGAGGCATTGGATCACGATTCAGAAAATATCAAAGCGAAGTCCTATCTCAATATGCTGAGGGAGAAAGTGAAATGACCAAAGCCAAACGTATGAAAAAATCAGAGTTAAAGCTCTACGAGAAGAAACTGATCGAAGAAAGAAAAAAGCTACTACGGGAACTGGAATATGAAGGCGGTCAAATATCAAAAACCCAGCTAGAGTCCTCGGGGAATCTTTCGGCTTACTCGAACCATATGGCAGATCAAGGAACCGAGACTGAAAGGCGTGAACTAACCTCACAGATCCTTTCAACACGCCGTGAGGCTCTTTCTGAAATAGACCTCGCTCTGAATAAAGTGAATCAGGGCAAGTATGGCATTTGTGAAGGCTGCGGAAAAGCAATAGGCAAAAGACGGTTGAAGTTCTTACCTCAGGCAAGAACATGCATCAAATGCTCTGAGGCTTCCCAGAGGTAACCCAGACAAAAAATTATTCAATGCTTCATAGAAAAAACATCAAGACTTTCTTAATATTCACGGTCAGTGCGTTGTTGGCTGATCAAATTTCCAAGTTGGTAATTGATTACTATTTGACACCATTTGAAACACTAAATATCATCGGTTCTTTTCTGCGCTTCAAACTTACCTATAACCCTTATGGGGTCTTCAGTATTTCTTTTGGTCCGAGTATTCTTTATTACATCTTATCAGTAGTTGGTATATTTATATTGACATATATTGCCTTGTCTCTCAAGGATAAAATCAGCATTATTGTTTTTGGCTTTATTATCGGCGGTGCGCTTGGCAATATAATCGATCGGGTAAGGTTGGATCATGTCATAGATTTTATTGACATGGGTATTGGTACGCTACCGTGGCAACGGTGGTTTACTTACAATCTTGCCGATGCCTTCATAACAATCGGCGGCGTATTTCTCCTTATTCGGGAACTCTTTTTCAAAAAGGAGAAAAAGCAAAAGCCCAAAGAGCCGGCGAACCAAAATTAATCCTTAATTACTTTATTGTAGATTTTCTTACGGCTGAGGATTAGTTTGACGTAATTCCTCGTTTCATTATATGGGATTAAATCAATAAATACATCCATTTCATAGTTGGGGTCTTGTTTTATCCACCGTTTCACACGCACTGGTCCTGCATTATACCCGGCAAGGGATAGGGGCACTGAATTCAAATCTTTGAGCAGGTTGTTGAAGTAATAACACCCAAATCTTATAGAAACTGATGGATCGTGGAGAGAATAAGACTCAACCTGTAAATCCTGGGCAATTGCCTGTGCCGTGGGTGGAATGATCTGCATGATCCCTCGTGCATTTGCTGAGGAAACAGCATCTGGGTCAAAAAGACTTTCTTGCCAGATCATTGCCAAACACAAACCCAAATCAATGTACTGGTCCATTATTGTAAACGTGTAACGCACGGGATACATTAACTTATAGAGTTCGTATGGCCATTTCATGATATTTTTCTTTTTTGCTGCTTTTTTTACACGTAAACTAAAGAGAATAGAATAGCGGTCTGCACCATATTGAGCACAGAGTCTGCTCAAATGGAGAAGGTCATGTGGATTTTTATCTTCGATCATATCCAGTTCTTTCATACCGAAATTCATTTCATTCAATTTAAAGTATCGAACCGCATTTGCTATATGCTGAGAATCTGTAAGGCTGAACGATGTTGTACTATCTTCAAAAATCCTCATCCATTCATCTAGCGTTAAGGTATCAAAGACGAGATCATTGCCATTACGAACCAGATTATAGTATGAAAGTGGGTGCTCGGCTGCCAAATAGCCTTTCAGATCATCGGTTGGCTGATTCAGTCTTTCCTTTATCCTTATACGCCAATAAATAAATTCTGGTTCGGCGCTGATTCGTAAAATTGAATCCGCCTTGGTCAACGCACCTATTTTAAACAGCTGCATCGCAGCCCGGAACCGAGTGTTCCTATCATTTATGGCCAGGAATGTTTGCACAGCTTGTAATGTGTCACCGATATCCTCATACAAAAAGGCTTTTCGTTTGAGCGCTCGTTTGGCATAATCTGACTTTCTATTTACTGTCTGGAGTGAATCGTAGACAGCGATCGCCCTTTTGTATTGACCCAGTTTCTCATAAATCCTGCCTCGATAATAATATGCAGCGGACCAATTGCTCCGAGCCAGATACTTGAGCGACAGTGAATGACTTCCCCTTTTGTAATATATTCTGCCTGTATAATAGTTAACTGCATTATCGGCAGTAGTTTTCGCTAGGTGTTTAAGCGCTTTATCATTGCTACCATGGTGGTAATAGACTATACCAAATGATTTGTGCTGACTTTTGGTTTTGGATTTTACCAGACCTATCGCATATAATGCGCCTGTTGATGCCGGATATTTCGTTATCAATCTCCACGCTGTTTTATGCTGGTTGTTCTTATCTTTTTGTTTTTCGTAGATTTTTAACAATATGAATTCCTGGAGACTGGGTTTGTCTAACTTGGGAAGTTCCTTTTGAACGATCTCTGTGTCTTCTATATTCAAAAAGAGTTCGAACAAGATATCCTGAAATTCTCGGTGCAAATATGGATTTACTGAATCGATTGATGTAATAACACCGTAGGCATTTTCAAAGCTGTCTAATTCATGGTAAACCTTGGCGAGATATAATAAACGATAGTCATCAGGTTTGATCGGTTTGGTAAGAAGTTCAATTGCTTTCTCATGTTCACCGAGGTGATAATAGGAAATACCTTTAAGCAAGCTATCCTGGGTGGTCTGAACAAGTGTTGCCCACCTTTTAGTTTTGAGCAAGATAATGTCCCTTTCATATGGCGTTAGAGCAACTGACCAAGCTATGCTGTCAAGCACTGCGGCGGCGCGTTTGTATTCGCGTTGGTCAATGTAGATACGAGCCAAGATCAATGCCCGCTCCTGCCTGTACTCAATACTTGTCACTGAATCTTTTAGCAAAGCGTAAGCATATAGAGGTTGTTTCTGGTAATGGTACTTGGCTTCTTTGAGATAATCAGGTTCGGGTATTCTCATGATGCCTGGTCTCGGACAAGACATAACCAGAAAGATAAGGAGTAATATCCACTTCACAAATGTTATTTTAATCATAATAAGAATTCAGTCAAGAGTTTTGTCAATTTCTAAATCCTAATTTCTTAATTCTAAATAAATCGAAAATGCAAAATCCTAAATTCAAAACGGTTTAGGTTATTTGAATTTCGTTATTCGAGATTGCCTGCCCCGTTAGATAACAGACAGATGCTTCTTTGCATGTATTATTCTTGTTGTGAAAATTGTGTTTGTTTTTCGTCTTCGGTAGGGACACGCTATGGCGTGTCCCTACTACGGAATTAGAAAATAGAATATTAATAATATAAAACGGTATTAGTATTCGAATAGTTCTTTTTCATCGAAGAAGAAATTTATTTCTCGATCCGGGTCTTCATCAGGTGCCGAGGCATGCACGGCGTTTTCTCCAACTGATGTACCATAGAGATTACGCACACTACCTTGAGCCGCTTTCTTTGGATCGGTTGCACCAACCACTTCTCGAAGCTTAGCAGGTCCTTCTGGATGCTCCAGACAACAAACAACGATTGGCCCCGAAGAAATAAAATTAACGAGCCAATCATAAAAGTCCTTATCCTTATGGATGGCATAGAACTCACTACCTTGTTCTTTGCTGAGCCACACCATTTTCATGGCGCGGACATTGAAACCTGCATCGATTATCTGGTTGAGGATTTTACCGATTAGATTACGCTTCACCGAATCGGGTTTAATGATTAATAGTGTTTTATTCATGGAATGATTTTATCTGGAATCGATCATTTGTCAATCGGTACGTGAATAGACAGAACTCCCGGGCATTCTTTCTGAATCACTTGTAGTTATCTTGACATTGTTTCAGCCAAAGTTATAATTATTAATGTTCTTATTATTAGAGATTCCTAGAGTAAGGAAGTTTGGATGTTAGATAAAAAATCATTCTTCAAAATCGTTTGTCCGTGCGTTTTTTTCCTAATTTCACTAACCTTAACAGAAGCTCAGTGGACATCAATTGGACCAGAAGGAGGTTGCATCATATCATTTGCTTTTCATCCCACTGACCCGGATGTGGTTTATGCCGGCTGTGATGACTCCGGCGGAATGTATAAGACTACTGATGGTGGCAATAGTTGGACATTAATCACTTC
>JAUWGT010000108.1 GCA_030606265.1 Candidatus Stahliibacteriota bacterium
GAAGATTTGCAAAAGCGTGGCATATTATATAATGTTGAAGACTATACCCATCGTTATCCAGTTTGCTGGCGCTGTAATAGTGAATTAATTTTCAGGCTCGTTGACGAATGGTTCATTTCAATGGACACGCTGCGTCATGAAATAACTGAATCAGCCAAAAAGGTTGAACGCTGGATACCATCTTATGGTTTAGCTCATGAACTCGACTGGTTGAAAAATATGGCGAACTGGTGTATTTCAAAAAAACGCTATTGGGGTTTGGCTCTACCTATCTGGAAATGCGAGTGCGGGCACTTCACTGTTATCGGTTCACGAGAAGAACTTGAACAGAAAGCTGTACAGGGGTGGAAAGAATTTGATGGATATTCGCCGCATCGACCGTGGATCGATAAGATTAAGATCAAATGCGATAAGTGCGGTGCACTGGTCACGCGCATCCCTGATGTCGGTAACTGCTGGCTTGATGCCGGCATCGTACCGTTCTCAACGATGCGACCACCTGATGATATGCACACTATTTCTAATGGCTATCCCTTTGATAAGACATATTGGCACGAGTGGTTTCCTGCTGACTTTATTTCTGAATCCCTGCCTGGTCAGTTCAGAAATTGGTTCTATGTGATACTCACCATGAGTACGGTCCTTGAGAAAAAACCACCCTTTAAAGTACTCCAGGGCTATGCATCTCTCCATGACGAACACGGTGAAGAAATGCACAAAAGCAAAGGTAATGCGATCTGGTCAGATGATGCTGCTGAAAAGATCGGTGCTGATGTGATGCGCTGGATGTTCGCTAAACATAACCCGGTCCAGAATCTGAATTTTGGCTATAATCATGCAAAAGAAATAAAAAGGGTATTATTGACCTTGTGGAATGTTTACTCATTCTTTGTCACCTATGCAAAAATCGATCGGTTCAACCCGGTCAATAAAAAAGTATCAGAAACAAACCTGAGAAAGCTCGATAAATGGATTCTCTCTAAGCTGAATTCTCTAATTGAACAATGTGAACGGGCTTACGATAACTATGATCTAGTATCAGTAGTCAAAGGAGCCGAGAAATTCTTCGACGATCTATCAAACTGGTATGTTCGTCGTAGCCGAAAACGCTTCTGGAAATCAGAGAATGATACGGATAAAGAAACCGCTTATCTAGTACTCTATGAATGTTTGGTCAAGCTACTCCGTACGATATCGCCGGTCATGCCATTCCTTACCGAACACATGTATCAAAATTTAGTTGTTGAGATTAATAACCAATTCCCTGAAAGCATCCACCTTTGTACGTTCCCCGAACCTGCGGTCAAGCGTATCGACGCTGCATTAGAACAAGAAATATCAATGACCCGAACGATCGTTTCACTCGGTCGCGCTGCCCGGAATAAGGCGAACACAAAAATCAGACAACCATTGTCATCCATGACTATTAATGTACCGAGCGGATGTACTGATCTTTCGAACGATGCGAAGTCTTCGATACTCGACGAACTGAATATCAAAACCATCAAAGCGATAGGCACAAATGCCCTTAAACAGGTTTATGTATTTAATGCCGTACCGGTATTCGATAAGATTGGTCCAAAATTTGCTAAGTCCGTGAACAAAGTCGCCCAATGGATAAAATCCCTGTCCCAGGAGAAGATCGAGCAATTGATCGATGCTGGGTCACTTAAGGAGAGGGTCCAGGGTGAAATAATTGAGATATTTAAACAAGATGTTGAAATAAGAAAAACCGAAGTACCCGGTGCCAGCGTTATGATCGAGGGAGATTTTGGCGTTGGTATCGACACAAAACTTAACCAGGATTTAGAGTATGAAGGTTTGGTTCGCGAACTCATCCACAAAGTTCAGTTAATGCGCAAAGAGGCGAATTTCAACATTGTGGACAGGGTGAAGATATTTTATGATACTGACAAAAAGTTAAAGGATGCGATCACTGAAAACCTCGATTACCTTAAAAGAGAAACTCTGGCAGTCGCAGTGAACGCAGGTATCCAGACTGGAGAAATTGAGAAAGTTCTTGATGTCAATGGTATACAAGCAAAAATAACCTTACAAAGAGCAAAGTTGACAGAATTTTGATATCCTTGTAATTAGGTTTTGAGTTTGTGAGAACAGTACAATATTTCCATAATTGTAGTCGCCTGATTTATCAGGCACAGGTCTCCTGGATAACCCAATAAATCCTACTCGTCTGTGACGGGCATTCCCCAACCTCCACCTTATGCCTGCCCCGCTCCCCCCGTTGTCATTGCCCGACTCGCTGTAGTCCTGAGTTGTATGTCGAAGGGATCGGGCGATCCAGAAATCAACTCTTTGCTTTTCCCTGGATTATCCAGTCAAGCTGGATAATGACACATTTAACTTATGACGGGCATGGGTGATTTTAAGTATTTGTATTTTAGTATTGTGCCGCAAACGAGCATCCTCGTATTCGCCATCGGCGGGACGGGATTTAGAGTTAAGATTTAGATATTAGAATTTGCCGAGCAAAGCGAGGTTTATACATGTGCACAAACCCTTGATTTCCAACATATTTTGATTACTATTATTCACCATGAAATGCCCTAAATGCCAAGCTGAAAATCCCCCAAAAAATAAGTTCTGTGGCGAATGTGGTTACAGATTTCAAACTTCGATCAAAGAAGACCGCATGGATATAATTAAAAAAGATATCCCTGAATCATTAGTTAAGAAAATCATCCTCACTAAAGACACTATTGAAAAAGAACGGAAAGATGTTACGGTGATCTTCGCTGATATTTCTGGCTTTACTACCATGTCTGAAAAACTCGATCCTGAAGAATTGACCATCTTGATGAATAAATGTTTCCGTAGATTGGGTGTTATGATCTATCGTTATGAAGGGATCATTGATAAATTCATTGGTGATTGCATCATGGCGATCTTTGGCGCTCCGGTAACGCATCAAGATGATCCAGAACGCGCAATCCTTGCATGTCTTGATATGCAGAATGCACTTAAAGAAATAAACGATAATCTTGACTCACCACTAGAAAAATTGACTATACATTCTGGCATCAATACTGGGGTCGTTATCGCTGGCAAGGTCGGGTCAGATCTCCAGATGGATTACACGGTTATGGGCGACACCGTGAATGTTGCACAAAGACTAAAGGACATTAGTCCTCCGGGCAGTATCCTTATAGGAAAAGAAACTTATGATCGTTCCCGGCACGCCTTTGACTTCATGCCCTATGAGCCAGTGCAACTCAAAGGCAAAAAAGAAAAGGTAACACCCTTTGAGGTCATCGGTAGAAAATGGGGTTCTGAGTTTGGTTTGGGGGCAGTACACTCTGATATAATCGGACGTAACCAGGAAATTGATGCCTTAAGACATGGTTATACTGATCTCACCAAGACCAGGTCGTCGATCTTTGTGATCAAAGGTGAAATAGGTGTTGGAAAATCACGCCTTTTTTATGAATTCAAGAAATTTCTGACTATGTCAGCGCCGGATATCGCGCTGATTGACAGCCGTGGTATCTCGTATGAATCCTCAATACCTCTGAAATCTTTTGCTGATAGTTTGCGCCACTTTCTCTATGCCGATGCATCTTCAGGTTCAGAAATTTCAGAAACTCCGATCCGCGAAAGATTGAAATCGCTACTTGCTGACGAGGTAGATGATATCACACCTTATTTGCTTAAGATGATGAATATGACGCTCGACAAAGACCAGATGGAAAAGGTCCTTCATTTGGATAGTCATTCACTCCAGTTGCAGATATTCCTCGCCGTCGCTACACTCTTTGAGAAAGTCACCGCAGAAAGCCCCTTGATCTTGATGATCGATGATATTCAATGGTTGGATTCAACGACTGTTGAAATAGTGAATTTCCTTTTACCCATGGTAAAGAAGAACAAATTTTCACTATACCTCAGCTATCGCATCGGAGATATCTCCAATATTCAGGCATTGCTAGATACGATATTCGACGAATACAAGGATTATGCAATTGAACTCGACCTCAAGAACTTAGACCCAGAATGTAGCTCCCAGTTGATAGATAATCTGGCAAGTCAGGAGATCTCCGAATCATTACGTAAGTTTATTATTGCAAAAAGTGGCGGCAATCCCTTTTTCATTGAAGAAATCGTGCGTCGGCTCATTGAATCAGGTAAATTAGCAAAAGGCGATAAACTTGCTCCAGACAGCATACAGATCCCCGGCTCTATTGATGCTGCGGTTACGTCAAGAATAGACAACTTAAATAAAGAAGCAAAGTATCTTTTAAAAATAGCCTCAATTATCGGCAGGTCGTTTCCCCAGGAACTCTTGAAAGAGATCGTCAAGGAAAAAGAAAGCTACCAGCATATTGATGAACTCGAAGCAGCTGAGTTTCTTGTAAAAATCAATAAAGAGAATGAAGTATTCTATGCATTCAGACATGCTCTTTTCCAGGAAGTAGCATACAATAGCCTGCTCAAAAGTGAAAGAATAATCTATCACAAGGTGATTGCCGAGACCATCGAAGAGAAATTCAAAGAGAAGATCGACAGTTATTTAGGCGCATTGGCACATCATTATTATACGGGCAAGATATTTGATAAGGCATTGCATTATTCCATAAAAGCCGGTGATGAAGCAGCCGAATTGTACGCGAATGAAGAGGCGCTTTCATACTACAACCAAGCTCTATCAGTTGCCGAGGACCAACCACAAAAGGCTTTGATTTTTGAAAAAATCGGTAATATCGAATTTATGATCGGTCGTGTGGAGGATTCTTTAAAGCATTATCGTGAAGCAAAAAAGCTAGTAAAAGATAAATCTCAAGAAGCCCACAGTATTGCAAAAATCGCCAAAGTCCTGGAGCAGATCGGCAAGCTCGACGAGTCCATAGATATTATGTATAAAGCGATCAAAGCGTCTGAAGGTAGCGAAACACCGGGTGTAGTAGAACTGCACTATAGTCTGTCAAATATACTCATCGAATCAAAAGCAGAAAGTGAACAAGCGATGACCCTGGTTGATAAAGGCATAGCAATTGCTGAGAAAATCTGCGATAAACATTTCCAGGCCGAGGGAATGCGCGCGAAAGCTCATATTCTATGGCGTTTGGGTAAAAATGAAGAAACTCTAGGGCTCCTGAAAAAGGCTCAAGCTATCTATGAAGAATTAGGTGAGATCAAAGTCTTACCATACCTTTTCTTGCTCGTTGCTGCGGTCTATCGGGCAATGGGTAATATAAACGCGGCAATAGAGTTTGTAAGAAAAACTATTGATATCGCAAAGAAAATAGGGGACAGAAGAGTAATGGCGATGGGCTATAATAATATCGGTGTTTACTATGTATTTCTAGGGGATTATCAGACCTCTATTGATTTTACTGAAAAGAATGTTGAGATCCGTCGGCAGCTGGCTGATAAAAAAGGTGAGGGTATTGGTTTAATGAACATCGGTTTGACCTACAGATATCTTGGCAAGTACGAGATTGTTCTTGATTATTATAATAAAGCTAAGGATTTATTTGAAAGCATCAATGAGATCCGCTGTACAATTACTGTCTATAAACTGATTGCCAGTGTATTGATGCTTAAAAAACATACAAAAGAAGCTCGCGCATATTTTGAAAAAGCACTCAAGATTGCTAAAACCACTAAAGAAAAAGGTCTTGTCGGTGAAGCATTATTCTCGTATGGTGAATATTTCTGCGATATTGACGATCTGAAAAAAGCCCGGGAATTATATGAACAAGCAGAACCGATGTTGCTTGAGTGTGATGACAAGCATATGCTTTCTGAACTCTACGCTTCGTGGGCTGACATATATATCAAGAGCCAGGATGGTAAAGCGCTTCAGTATGCTGAGAAAAGCTTGAAGTACGGTCTAGAAACGAAAATAAAAAATACAGAAATACGTTCCCTCAGAATATTCGGTCGTACGCAAGCTCTAGTGGGGGATAATCCTTCTGAAGGCATCAAGAACATCAAGCGCTCAATTGGTATTGCCAAAGAAATAAATGCATTGACCCAGATGGCTCATAGTCTATATGCCCTTGGAGAAGTATTGATCACAAACGAGAAACCAACTCAGGCACTGGAGTATCTTAACCAGGCTAAGAAGCTTTACACTGATTTCAATGCCCCGCTCTGGATAGAGCAAGCCGACGTTCTGATAAAGAAAATATCATGAGTAACTTTCTGCTCTTCCTTCATGATAATGTAACATTGTGAACTGGCTAAAAAAGCAGTCTCTGATTTATCTTTGCATCATACCACTCATTGTCTACATCCTTACTGCCTCCCGAACTCTTCCCTGGGGTGACGGCGCTGAATTCTATCTAGCAGTAAGAACTCTGGGCATACCCCATCCATCTGGATACCCTCTGTTTGTGCTCATTGGTCGATTATTTTACTTGATCAGTGCGTCTCCATTCCTTTTGAATCTACTCCCTGGTATTTTCACAAGCATCACGGTTCTTTTTCTTTATTTTATCATTTTCAAAATGACAAAAGATCGTCTTGTTTCGATCATTTTACCTTTGTTCTTTGCCTTTGGTCGAGAAATATGGTGTCAATCAGTTGCTGCAGAAATATATACCCTGAATCTGCTTTTTATGACGATCATTTTGTATTGTCTATTGAGTATCTCTGAAAACGAAAGATCTGTACCGATGATATTCTTTATCTCTGGTCTTGCGCTGACAAACCACCTTACTGCGTTATTCTATGTCATACCAGTACTCATTTTTGTCCTGCATCTGAAAACAAAAGCCATTCGCTACCTACCATTAACAATAGCCCCTTTATTACTCTATCTCTATTTCCCCATACGTGCGGCGGCCAATCCCGCACTCAATCTTTTCAATCCGGTGAACTTTGGAAGGTTAATAAACTATGTTTCAGGCAAAGCATTCCATTACCGCACGCTCTTCTTTTCGCCTGCCTATATTGTCGAACAGCTGACGCAATTCCTTGGCTATTGGTGGCGGCAATTTCTCATATTAATCCCGGTAGGGTTTTATGGTATTATCCTTATCAGAGATAAGAAGCTAAAAAATATGCTTATCATTATTCTGTTTATTATGTTCGCCTATACAGTATTGTATAACATACCTGATAAACAAGGTTATTATCTCCCCTTATACGGGCTATGGTTGGTACTCATTGCAATTGGGCTTTCAAAACTTGTTCCAACACGCTTCAAGATTGCCCTTATTATTTTCCCTTTGATAAGTGTTATTATAAATTACCGGGTATGTGATTTATCCAGCGAATCATCATTAGATGATCTGTGTACTTCAATATATGATAATTTGCCAGATCATTCCATTATCATCAGTGATGACTATTTTGTCTACTGCAGTATGTTCAACCGAGAGTTAAACGAACAAAAACAGATTATACCTATCTCGCAATTCTATTTAAGGATGGATTGGTATACACCTCAACTGCAGCGTAATTTCCCCAATCTTATTATCCCTGAACGAGTCGTTCATTTGCTGCATGCTTGCCAAGAAGAACTCGCCACCAGCAGCAACTATGAATATGGTGACATTAGCAAGGCTTACTGCCATCGGATCCAACACGAAATAATAAACGCAAACATCGACAAGATTCCTGTTTACTTCTTTATATATGATGATGCTGCATGGCCCAGACATTGGTTTGAATTTTACCTTGAAAGCCGTGGTGTTTTCTATCAGTTTCTCCGCGATTCAGTCCCGCCACATGATTTCGCAATCAAGTTCCCGTCTCCAAAAAAATATCAGATTGATAGATTAGTCAATATCGATGCAATAGCTGTAGCCAAAAAATTCGCTGCGGCATACAACCGTAGGGCGATCTACCGGTTTCAGCTGGGAAAAACACATGCAGCTATTGAAGATTTCAAAGAAGCCCTTGCATACTACCCTGATTATTATCAGGTTTATATTAACCTCGGCTTGGTTTATCTTGATACAGGAGACACTCTAAAGACCCTTGAATCCTGGCAACTGTATATTAAGAACGCTGAACCAGGTGCTAACCTCGATCGCATAAGGTCCTGGTATAATCACCTCACGCAATTATACAACAAATAGAGACAGATAATGCCTGCCCCGTAAACGAAGTTGTACGGGGTCATTGCGAAGGACGAAGTCCTGCGGCAATCTTCCCCCCAAACCCCTCCTTATGCCTACCCCGCTTGTCCCGTAGTGACAAACAGCGGGGTAAAACGAAGTTGTACGGGGTCATTGCGCCTGTCCGCCTTTTCATTTGGCGGAAGCGAGTGCAACGCTTGCCCGCCGAGGTATGTGGAGGGAGTCGAGAAATAACAAGGGAACATTCAAAAAAATGATTTGGAAGTTGTGCATCTACATAATAAGATGTTTCCCTCGCTCCGC
>JAUWGT010000054.1 GCA_030606265.1 Candidatus Stahliibacteriota bacterium
TCTATTTCCAGGGTGCAATTTTGTGGTCTGTAGGTTTTCAAAAACTGCAGTCTTGTATGTCTAAAATGCTTTGGTGTTCTTAAGAGAATGAATTCCCGGTAGTTTTTTCTGATTTTATAGTAAAATGAGCGATTAGGACCGAGTAATTCGATGTTTTTTATTCGCTTCAGTATTGTATATAGTTCCATCGTTTGTTCATGGACAACCTTTTGTTTTTCTCCTTTTAGCCTTACAAGAATAAGCTTGGAAAAAGGGGGGAAATTCAGTTCCTTTCTCAATTTCATCTCATGAGCATAGAATTTCGGGTAATCCTGGAGTTGACTAAAGAGAACTGAATACTGTTCAGGATGGTATGTTTGCATGATGACTGAACCTGATTTCTCGCCTCGTCCAGACCGTCCAGCTACCTGCGTGAGCATTTGGAATGTCTGTTCACTGCTACGGAAATCCGGAAGATTGAGGATGACGTCGGCATTGAGGATACCAACTAGCGTGACTTCAGGGAAGTCAAACCCTTTGGTGACCAACTGAGTACCGAGCAGGATTTTCGCTTTGCGTGTTTCAAAAGCGCGGAATATTTTTTCGGCTTGCCCTTTTTTTCGCGCAGTATCCCGGTCCAATCGGAGCACTAATTCTTTATCTGTAATGTTTTCTATAGATTTTCTCAGCAATTCTTCGATCCTTTGCGTTCCGGCCCCGCGATATAATAATATTGATCGAGCGCACTTAGGGCAGATGTTAATTATGTGGGCTTTATAATCGCATATATGACACGAGAGAGAACCCGCGTTACCTTTTTCTGGTTTGTGGTACACGAGGGAGAGTTTACAGTATGGACACTTGGCAACAAATCCACACTTTGGACATATTAGGCTCGGTGCAAAACCGCGTCGATTCAGGAAAAGAATTATCTGTTCATCCTTTCCCAATGTGGTTTCAATCGCTAATTTCAGCTTATCAGTGATGTATCTATTGTTTTCCTTCCGTAGATCAATCATTTCCATCTGTGGTAAAGGTCTGTTATCGATGCGTTCTCTTAGAGTGAGCAACTTATACTTACCGATTCCAGCATTATGATATGATTCGATCTGCGGTGTGGCGCTGCCCAAAACAACCGTTATATTTTCATGCTTGCCACGCATGACCGCGACGTCCCGGGCATTGTACCGGGGCATTCGTTCATGTTCTTTGTAAGAATGGTCGTGTTCTTCATCGACAATGATCAGCTTCAAATCAGGGATTGGAATAAATATCGTTGAGCGTGGTCCGATAATAACTTTGTATGCACCATTTTTAATGGCATACCATATATCCCGACGTTCCTTGTCAGTCATGAACGAATGGATAGTTACAACATCACCGTTGAACCTCTCCTGGAACTTCCCGAACAACAAAGGTGTCATTGAGATCTCTGGCACGAGCACTAAGGCGCGTCCCTGGTTGTTTATTACATTTTCAACGCACCTTAAATAGACTTCAGTTTTGCCACTACTTGTGATACCATATAAAAGAAACGTTTCAAAGGTTCTTTTGTCCAGAACATTCACTATTTTCTTGATCGCACTTGCCTGGTGATAAGTTGGGGTCGGTGATTTAGCAATTTGGTAACTTGTTTTCGAGTCAGGTTTAAATTCATATTTTTTGAGTATTTTCGAAGGAAGTGCCAGACGCAGGACTTCACCAAGCGTTGCGATATAGTAATCAGCCATCCATTTATATAGCCTGAGCATATCCGGTGGCAGGAACTTTTTCTGTACTACTGATTCAACTTTTTTTAAACGGTCGATAGCTCTTTGCGAATTTACTTTAATAATAATACCGTATTTTGATTTATTACGCAGTGGAACGATAACGAGGTCACCGACATTGAGACTGTCATCAGTTTCATAGGTAAAGAAGTCGAGTTTTGTGCGGGGGATAGCAACATCGACTTTCATTTTCAGATTATAATAACTTCTGCATGAAAGTCAATTCAGTGTTTTACAACAGCGAACCACTAACAGCTTTGGATTTCCTTGACACCTCAAGCAATATGATTACTATTAGACATGGGCAAGGGGGAACGTAGTCTGGTTATTTTCAGTAAACTTCAAGCACCTCAAATCAGGATGAAGATATTGCGGCGTAGCCGCCTTGTAAAATTGCTTTCTGAAAACATTGAAAAAAAACTCATCTTCATTTGTGCGGGGGCAGGTTATGGCAAGACCACGCTGCTTGCGCAGCTCATAGCTGAAAAGAATATCCCCAATGTCTATTACCACCTGGAGAAAAGCGATGCTGAACCAGCCGAATTTTTTTCGTATTTGATCGCTGGTTTGAGAATGTTCAAACCTAAATTCGGCGAGAAACTCAAGAGGTTAAGAAAGTTCTTCAATTACCCTCAGAAATATTTGACGATTATAGCAGGTACCTTTATAAACGAAATCATCGATAACGGGAAGGGTGATTTCTATATAATTTTGGAAGATTATCATTCATTGGGTAAATCAACGCAGATAGACAACTTTATTGAATACTTTCTTGAACACCTTCCTTCAAACTTACACCTTATCATAACTTCGAGAAATGCACCCTCATTTTCACTTGCGCGGTCAAGGGCAAAGGATGAGGTTTTTGAATTAACAAACAATCACCTGAGGTTCACCCAACACGAGATTAGGCGATTCCTGAAGGAACTCTATTCAGTTTCCTTGAAGCTCTCAGACATAAAAACGATTGAAGAACACTCAGAGGGTTGGCCAACGAGTCTAAGGTTAATGATGCAGTCTTCTGACTATTTTGAAGGTATTAGATCTGCCGGCTACGTGAAAAAAATTCTCGATGGTTTCCACCAAACGCAGACGAATCTCTTCAACTATTTTGCTCAGGAGATTTATAACAAGGAACCGAAGGAAATAAGGGATTTCCTTCTGGACTGCGCAGTGCTTGAATGGTTAGCTCCGGCACTCTGCATTGCTGTGACAAAGCACCAGAATGCAGGGAAAGTGCTCTCAACAATCGCTAAACGCAACTCTTTTTTAATTAAGATGTCTGACCAAAGTTATCGATTTCATAATCTGTTTCGGGATTTCCTGCGCAGCAAAGCGGACAATGTTGGGCGCGAAAGGCGAATACTCCAGCGGGCAGCAGTGTTCTACAAGCGGCAAGGAAGATGCGAAGAAGCGATCAAATGCTATCTTCAAGCAAGTAATTACGTACGTGCAAGTGTTCTCATTAGCAAGGCAGGGTTTAGTCTCATCGAGCAGGGGAAAAGTGCGGTTTTGTGTTCCTACATTGAACAAATATCTGTCCAGCAGCGTCGCATGCGACCAGGGTTGCATACGTTATATGCTCAGGCATTGATCCACATAGGAGGCGCCGCAGACGATGCCCGGAAAAACCTGCAGGCAGCAGCCAGGATTTTAAAAGAAAAGCGGTCCAAGCGTATCCAGTATGCTAATGTTCTTTATGAATTAGGTGGTTTAAGTCTTAATGCAGGGAAATTTAGTGCTGCGAAATCATGGTTCAAAAGAGCGCTCGTTGTTTGTCCAAAAAGCCTCAATATAACAAGAGCAGCAATTCTCAATTCGCTTGGTTTTGTGTACACAAGCATTGGTGGCAGAAGTCTGAATCAGGCAACAGAATTCTTCAATAGGGCATTGCGTATTGCACAGCAGAAACAATATAAAGAGCTTGAAGCGAGCATCTATAATAATTGGGCAATGAATGAAATGAAAGCTGGTAATTTTAACAAGGCTTACTCAAAGCTATCGCGTATGGTCAGTTTTCTTGGAAGTCATTTTTCACCTCATTGCGGTTCTGGATTCTTTAATGCTGCACGCTTGAGTTTGCTTCTGGGTTACAAAGATGAAGCCAAAGCAATACTTGATGCGGGTGTTAAGGTTTGTAGTGTCTACAATGATATGTGGTCAATGGCAGCACTTTGGAAAGGTTATGCCTTTTACTATCAGGACCTAAAAGAGTGGGACAAGGCAAGACGACATGTAAGCAAAGCATTGGAAATATATGAGAAACTAGGCGTTGTGCGATTGCTCACTACTGCATTGAATGAAGTATGCAAAATCAATATTGCCACGGATGAATTGTCAGAGGCAGAAAAAAATATTGCAGCGATCTGGTGGTTCAAAAAAAGTAAAGACGATGCTGAGGCTCTACCTTTGCTTCTAACCCATGCAAAACTCAAGCGAGAGCAAAACCGCTTGGAAGAGGCTGAAGAAATCCTCACTGCCGCATTATCAACGGCGCGGCGTTTCAAACAAATTTTCAACCAGTTTCTCATTTATATTGAATTGAGTAAGGTATTATATACCATGGGGCAAACCGAAAAACTTTTATCAGCACTGCAAAAAGCAGTGCAGCTTAGCCGTGACAAAGGCTATGACTATCTAATGCTCAATGAACTGAAAGGACAAAGATGGATGCTCCAGGTGATAAAAAGACAGAATATTGAGAAGCAGTATATGCACGGTTTAGTCAGCGACCAACGATTTGATATCCATTGGATAGAGGCACTCTTTTTAGGTACCCCTGCTCTGATTATTAATGGCCGTTCAATGTCAGACAAAGCATGGAAGACAGAAAACGCCAAGAAATTATTCTTCTACTTGTTATTGCACAAGAACAAAAAGCTCAGTAGCGACCATTTGGTAGATGTTTTCTGGCATCGGGCTTTGTGTAGCACAGGAAGGAGTAACTTGAGAAAAACCATTCAGTATATGAGAGAATCATTAAAAGACATGCTTGGTAAGGAAATGGATATAGTTGTTTCAGGCAAGCGGTCATACAGCATTTCACCATCAGTAACCATAGTTCTCGACCTTGAAGAGTTTGAGGGACTCATAAAACAAGCCACGAGTTTGAGTAGGGACACAGAAGAACAAAGGGCTCTTCTGCAAAAAGCCTTATCTTTATACAGAGAAGGTTTTGCACAAGGGTGGTATGATACTTGGGTAGAGGAGAGGCGAGATTTTTACCAGGGTTTATATGAGGAATGTCTGGTTATGATGGCTGATTCTTACTTTTGCCAAGACAAATACAGGCAGGCTATTGTTTGGTGTGAGAAACTCATCTCTATCAATATCTATAATGAGCAATACCATTGTAAGTTAATGCAAACATATGCCAAACTCGGTAAATTCAAGGATATTGTCAGAGACTATGAAAATCTCACGAAGACTCTGAAAAAAGAGTTAGGCACAAAACCCCAAAAAGAGACCACAGATTTGTATGATAGATTAGTGAATTGACCCCCTTTCTGGTTTCGTTTGACCGAGTATATCACAGTTTAATCACAATTTCATCACTTTAATCTAATATACTTATACTAGAAATAGGGGGTATTATGAAATTATTTACAAGAGTAGTACTGATCGTGATATTACTGGGAATGCAAGGGTTTGCATACAGACTTGCAGACTACAACCCGTGTGTGAGGAGCATAGGTACTGAAAATGCCTATAGTAAGGCTTTACCTTTTATACAGGGAAGGGGACCAGGCGACCAAATCGGTACCACATGCTACGATTATCAGGCAAATGGTAGTTTTGGTCAGCGTATTGATGTCGATGATTTAAGACAGGCACATATTGATTGGATGTGGCAGGATTATCCTGGTCAGACCACGCGTTATTGTGCCTGGAATTTTCGCTATTCTAATGGTGCATACTATGGCGAAGTTCAAGCGTCAAATTCATGGAGCGGTTATGTACAGATGGATATAACACGAGATCTTGATCCCAACATGCAAAGGACAGTTATTGCTTATCACTGGAATGCAGGGCCAGGTTATTATTCCTGGATCGACATTGATGCAGGTAATGGTTGGGGCGCCTGGGGAAGCAGCGTGACTTCACCTGAGGTTGCTGAACATATCTGGCCATATGTTGCGGTGGCGAATAACAACAACATAATTTTGGCATGTGGTGGCCAGACCGGTGATTCACTACATCTGTATTTGACTACTAATGAAGGAATTACATGGTCATACGTACTCAGCTTTGATTCCTGTGCAACATTGTCTCAGTTTGTTCGGGCTTCTGAAAAAAGAGATACGAACAAAGTCGCTTTTGTTCATACCCAGTTTATCACTGATACTATAGCAGGTGGTCAAATGGATAATGATGTATGGTACGTACTATCTGATGATGGTGGTGTTACTTGGGGACCTCATATTAATATCACGAATTATCAGCCTTCTGATACAGTACGTGCATACTGTGATGTGAATGCAGTCTTTGATGACAATGACTATCTCCATATTGTTTGGGCAGGCAGAAGAGTCGATAGTGCTGGTTATTATCAGGCGTCAAAGATATTTCATTGGGATGAATTTAATGATACGATTACAGTCGTGAATAGTCCGAGCATATATTATAATGAGCCTGGTGGATGGTGGATTGAAGGTGCTGCAGGCGGAGTTGGTGCACGGCGCATGCCGGTTGATCACCCCCAGCTTGTTTCTGATACTACAAACGGATATCTGTATTGTCTATGGCATGGTAATGATGACACCACTGATGTATCTGCAGGAGGGTTTTTCAACGGTGAATTTTATGCTGCTTATTCAAGTGATTATGGTATCACCTGGTCAGACTATGTTAATTTGACTAATACGCGTACACCTGGGGCAGGACCTGGTTATTGTGATGATGAAGACTATATGACTGCCTGTCCTAAAGTTGTGACGGATTCGATTTTTATTACCTATGTAGAAGATAAAGATGCGGGCGCTGGTGTGGCAACAACACCTGAAGGAGAACTCACTGAAAATCCCGTACGCTGCTGGGTATTCTGGACCGGGCTGATACGAACCGGAGTAGAGGAAGACCAAGCTTCAAGCTCCAAATTCCAAGAGCCAATATTGCAGATAATTCCGAATCCGTTTTCAAAGCTGATCAATATCAGCTTTGGCATAGGGCAGAGGGCAGAGGGCCAAACGTTGAAGATCTTTGACGCAAGTGGTAGACTAATTAAGGATTTTTGCCTGCCTACTGCTTACTCCTTAGTGCCTACTACGATTAAGTGGTCAGGTACTGACCGATTTGATCGTCCAGTCCCTGCCGGGGTATATTTTGTTGAGTTAACTGGTGGAGATGAATCGATAACAGAGAAGGTTATCAAATTACGATAGACAGGGAAAAAAACCGCCCGAAGGCCATAACCGCTACAAAGTAGCCATTACCGCACTGAATCAGTGCCAAAACCGCTCTGAAAGAGCTATTTTTTACTTATCTTTAAGAATTTGTGTTTTCCAGCTCTGATAATCACGGGTTTGGTCAGTTTTACCACCTGTTTTATATCACTTACTTTTTTGCCGTCGACATCGATCGCGCCTTCCCTGACCTTTCTTTTTGCTTCACCACGTGACCCCATTAAACCAGCTTCGACCAATAGGTCGATAATGTTCATTTCTTTTCTGTTTACCTTGAACTGTTTGATGTGTTTGGGCAGTTCCTTTTTTGTGAACACTTTTTCAAAATCGAGTGCAGTTTTCTGAGCAGCTTGAGCAGAGTGGTACATACGCACAATAGTTTTTGCCAGATCGAATTTCACATCTCTTGGATTGATCGTACCCTCATGTAAAGCCATTTTGTATTCCTCTATCTTATGGGGGAATGCATCAGTTACGAGTTTGAAGTATTTTATTATCAGTTCATCGGGTATAGACATTGCTTTGCCAAACATCTGTTTTGCCGAATCAGTTATACCGATGTAGTTAGCAAAACTCTTGCTCATCTTACGCACGCCATCAGTCCCTTCAAGGATCGGTAACATCACAATACACTGGGGGTCCATATTGAATTCGCGCATTAATTCCCGTCCAACGAGCAGGTTGAATTTCTGGTCAGTTCCACCTAATTCGATATCTGCTTTAATAGCAACTGAATCATAGCCCTGACATAGCGGGTATAGTATTTCATGCATGTAAACAGGTTGACCATCTTTTAATCGTTGGGAAAAATCATCTCTTTCCAGGATACGCGCGACCGTGTACATGGAAGCGAGTTCAATGAAATCATACATGGTCATGCTGCCTAGCCATTTGCTATTATAGGTAAATTCTGTTTTCTTTGGGTCTAATATCCTGAAAATCTGTTCTTTGTATTTTACCATGTACTTTTTTATTTGCTGTTTAGTGAGTTTTGGTCGCGTTTTAGAGAGACCACTGGGGTCTCCAATTAAACCTGTGAAATCTCCAACTACCATGACCGCAGTATGTCCGAGATCTTGAAATTGTCTTAGTTTCCTGAGAACTACACTGAAGCCGAGATGGATTTCTGGTCCTGACGGGTCAATCCCCAGTTTAACTCTTAGTTTTTTTCTTTTCTTAAGTTTTTTCAGCAACTCTTCTTCAGATATTATCTCAGCGACATTACTCTTTATTATTTCTAATTGTTTTTCTGGTTTCATAACCATTTTAGCTTACCTCCTCCTAGGTATAAAGTGCTAATTTTCATATGCGAAGTATAATTGAAATGATTTAAAAGTCAATTGCCAATACGATCGCCATATTGCTTACTGTTTACTGCTTGTTCCTGAATTCAAGATTTTTAAATTTAGATCATATTTTGCTTCTGAGGATTGTGTTCAATACGTACTTCTTAGCTATTTTGAGATATTCTTTTATTGTCTTATAATATTCAGGATTCAACTTTTGTCGATAAAGAGCTTTGTAAGCATTGTCAGGAACATGCGCTTGCAAAGCCCATTTCTTGGCATCTTTGATATTCTTACCTATTTGATGTATGGCATTTTCATCGATAATGCCTGGGGCACATGTCGTCCTGAATTCATAATCTATTTCACCCTTTAGCAACATTTGCACGGATTTACTTATTTTCTCAAGGTCAACCTGTTTGCCTGCTGCCATATTGTATCTTTCGTCAATTGGTGCCTTTATGTCCATTGCCACAAAGTCGATGAGTTTGTTTTCAATGAGGTTCTGGAGCACTTCAGGGTATGAACCATTTGTATCAAGTTTAACCTGAAGTCCGAGTTTTTTTATTTTCCGGCAAATCTGAAATACTTCTTGCTCACAACAAAGCGGTTCTCCGCCAGTAAGAACTACACCGTCAACCCATCCCTTTTTTTTCTGCAGTTTTTGTTTGATGTGGTTCCATTCAATAATAGGGAATTTATCCGGGTTGATTATCAAGTCCCAGTTTTGACAGAACGGACACATGAAATTGCACTTATCAAAAAATACTACCGAAGATATTTTCCCGTCCCAGTCTACGAGCGATGTTTCAATGAACGCCCTTATCATCTCGTTTGTCGGTTGCGGTTTCGAAATACGATTCGTACGGCGAAAGTCGTCAGTCGTTCAACGAAACCATAAAACGAAACCGTATCGCCTTTCGTAACCGAAAACCGCCTTTCTATATTCATTCTATTTGTGAATTCATTCACTAACTTCATCGATTATTCTCTTAACAACTTCAGGTATGCTGGCTGAGACTTGTTCTGTACACTTTTCACTGAATGTATTGTTGTCCTTGATTTCTACTGCATATACATATATCTTTTCAGGCATCTTGTAGCCGAATTTCTTACCCATCCTCAACGCGGTAATGAAATCGATGGTGTGTGAAGCAGCAAGAGAGGAGTTGGATGTGACGGAGTCTAACTCTATTTTGTAAACATCACCCGGCACACCGCTTTTGGTATTGATCGAGTCAACCAGGATGACTTTATCGAAACCGATTATTTCATCAAGCATAGCTAGTCCGTCGATACTGCCGGATTTTATTGTGGCCGTTTTATTTTTGATGTCTTTTTTTAGGATTTCGGCAATTTTCAGACCTATAGTGTCATCGCACCGGTATGGGTTTCCCATGCCATAAATAAGGATTTTTTTCATAGTAATTTTGTATAGAATGTAGTGATTAGATACCGCCGATAGGCCAATACCGTCACGAAGTGACCTTTACCGCCCCGTACTTTCATGAGAATGTGGGGCCAATACCGCTCTGAAAGAGCCATCTCCGCCATTTTTTTTTGGCTATTTACACTGTCTTCAGTGTCTTGACAATTTCCTTGTCAGCATTATAAATATCTATTTGAAGCGGGACGTGTCCGTTGATAGTATGTGTTGCACATGCCATGCATGGATCGTATGCACGGAAAGCCATCTCCACCATATTAAGCAATCCGTCATTAACCTGTCCATTTTTGATTAGACTTCTTGCTGCCTTTTCGACTGACATATTAATCGCCGCTGAGTTGTTGACTGTGGCGACAATCAGGTTTGCCTTGGTTAGTACGCCTTTGTCATCAGTTTCATAGTGATGAAATAGTGTGCCGCGTGGTGCTTCAATTACCCCGATTCCTTGTTTCGGCGTCTGGAAGTCCATGTTTCTTACATTCGGATCGAGAATTTCCGGATCATTAATGAGTTGTACCATTGTTTCTGCTGCCTGCATCGCCTCGATCAAACGAGCCCAATGTGTTGCCAGAGTATTATGAGCTGGTTTGCCTCCTAGTGTTTCGTAGAATTTCTCATAGTATCCCTGGGCTAATGGTGTTGCCATGCCATCTGAAGCATTCAGTCTGCCCAGGGGTGCAACACGATATACGCCGCTGTCTTTTCCATCAACAAAGCCTTTCCAACCGACTTTTTTGAGATAGGGGAACTTAATATAGGTCCAGGATTCCACACCTTCGGCAATGTGGTCTAGGTAATCTTTTACCTTGAATTTGGCGTACTCTTTGCCTTCTGGATCAACAACCCTGACCAAACCATCATAAAAGCTGACTTTATTATTATCATCAACCAAACCCATATAGTATGTGCTGTGTTTGTAAATGTCACCAACAATAAGGTCTACATAAGTCTTGTTCGCAAGGACAATATCTGCAAATGCCTGGAGACTGAATTTTGCAAATTCTACTGAATCTTCAGCGGTCTTTTTGAATTCTTCCTGCATCTCTTTGGTCATTGGTTTGGATACACCACCGGGCAGGCAATGAACCGGATGAACGACACGACCACCCATTGTTTGGATGATGTTCCGAGTTCTTTTCCGGATATCGATAACCTTTTTGCCGATCTCGATTCCGACCTTACCGATTACACCCAGTATATTACGTTCTGCTTTTGGCGCATCAGGGCCTACAATGAAATCAGGTCCACCAAGAAAATAAAAGTGCAGGTTGTGGTCCTCAAACATAAAGGCATTATAGACGAATTCCCTTATTTTTCTGGCAGCTGGTGGAGGTTCCACGCCGTAGAGATCATCGAGCGTTTTTCCAGAACAAGTGTGATGCGCGGTCGGACAGACTCCGCAGATCGTTTCAGTAATACGGGGCATTTCTTCAGCAAGACGACCAACTGCAAATCGCTCGTAACCACGCAGTTCAGGTATCTGAATACAGGCATGAGCTACATCACCCTTATCATCGAGAAAGATCTCTATTTTACCATGTCCTTCTAAACGAGTGATTGGATCAATTGTGATTTTCTTATATGCCATTTTATACCCCCTGCTTTCTTCTTAGGATCGAACTCGGTAAAGAATACATATAAAAGAGTCCAATAGGATCGAGCACTGATTCGGCGATTCTTTCGATTTCCTGTACATCGTCGACATCGATGATCGAGGCAAGACTTGAAAGGAATTTCGCACCCATGTCTTTGACTTCCTTAGTTGGTCCGAAACAACCACGACACGGCATATTGGCGTTGATACACCGTTCGCCGCACCCACCACGCGTTGCTGGTCCCAAACAGATTATACCTTCAGCAAGAAAACATTTTTCTGGATCATGGATAACCTCAGATATTCTTTTAATTTCCTTAATAGCTAATACGTCAGGTTTGCTTTTATTTAATGGACAGGTTTCACACAGTGCCTTGTCTACGGTCAGTACGGAGCCCTTTTCAGGTAATTTGCCCTCGAGTATCGCGGTTACCGCTTGCATGATCAGGTCTGGCGGTGGTGCACAACCAGGTAGATAGTAGTCAACATCTATTGTTTGATCAAGTGTTTTGACGGTATCGAAGAATTCCGGGAGTGTTAATTTACCCTGGGGGATCTCAGTTACTGTCTGTGGATATACTCCTTTAGGATTTACAGTCGAGCGGGTTGATTTGTATGCAGTTTCAAAGATTTCCTTTTTATTGGCAACATTAGCTAGACCTGGAATACCACCAAGATGAGAACAGGCACCAAATGCAACAACAAGTCCTGATTTCTGACGCAAGAGTTTCACCATTTCTTCTTGTTCACTGGTACGTATAGCTCCATTGATAAAACTTACCGCAAAAGATTTATCTGCCATTGCCTCAACGTCGGAACGCTTAAAGTCCATTGCTACAGGCCAAAGTCTGATATCAACTGCTTCAACGACTTTCAGGATGTCTTCAGCCAGGTCAATGACTGCTTCTTCACAACCACCGCAAGAGGCACACCAGTAAAATGCTACTAAAGGTTTAGCCATTTATATCTCCTTTCAAACACACAAATTACACGGAATTTCAAAAAATCGATTATACAAATATTATATCTTAATTTTAGGTATTTAGGCAATTTAGGTATTTTAGGCATTTTTATTTATTCATTTCCTCCACGATCTCTACAAATTTTTGTGCTTCATCTTTACCGATCCATTCTAATCTGACGATATTTTTATCAAATCCCATCAGATCCAAATTTAACTTTAAAACCTGCTCACGCGCCTTGGCGCGGAAATTGCCTTTTGCATAATGGCATGCATCAGGGTAACAACCGCCAATAAGTACACCCTTTGCTCCACTAAGCAGTGCAAGCATTACATGAGAAGGGTCAACCGCACCACTACACGGAACCCGAATTATCTTAACATTTTCAGGGTATGATAAACGGTCATAAGCAGCCTTATCCGTGGCATTATATGCAGACCATTGGCATAAGAGAGCGAGTATGTCTCCTTTTTTCACTAGAGCGCGTATTTGATTGCTCAACCCCTGCGGATTAAAGCCTTCTAACTGGCTTGCATATACTGGACAGGTGATCGAGCAAATCCCACAACCCATACATAGTTCTTCATTGACCTTGATCTTTTCATCGACTATTGATATGGCATTGTAAGGACAGGTCCCTATGCACATGCGGCAGAGGCTGCACAGGTCTTCATTGATGACTGCATTTGGGTGTTTTGTTTCAATCCTATTTTTTCTCAAGAGACTGATGACTGAAAACACGGTTTTACGGGCATCGATCAGGGAATCCCTTACACCACCTGGAAAAGTTGCTGAGCCAGCTGTAAAAATGCCGCGCGGTAATTCGCTATTACCAAGGCTAGCATTCTCAAAGAGCACAGGGAAATCCCCGTTGAGTTTGATATTCAGTTTATCAAAAGTCTCGCAATCGGCTACAAACCCCGCGCTTAAAACAACGGTATCAGCTTCGATTTCAAGTAACTCATTAGTGTATAGATCTTCAGTTCTTACTACGAGGCTACCATTACGTTTAATCACTTCGGATGGTTTGCCTCTTATAAAGGTGACGCCCTTTTCTCTCAGGGTATTATACAGGTACTCGAGAGTTCCAGAGGAACGCATATCCATAGCAATGACGTAAACCTGGGTGTTTGGATACCGGTCAATGACGAGTTTCGCCTCTTTGAGCCCGAGGAAACAGCAGATCTTCGAGCAATAGGGTAGATGTTTACTATCGCGCGAACCTACGCAGTAAATAATTGCGACTTTTTTCGGTTTCAGTTCACCTGAAGCTATAGCGCGTTCAAATTCAAGCGTTGTCATAACTCCATCAAATCTTTTATAACCGTATTCTTCAACTTTGCTGATGTCATACCAATTAAGCCCTGTTGCCACGACTACTGCACCGGTCGATATCTCCTGTTTGGTTGTTTTTTCCTCGAGTTCGATCTTACCTTCGCATACCTTAAGGCATTCCCCGCATTTGGTGCACGCAGCCCAGTCAATAGCATATTTGTCAGGAAACGTTTGTATATAATATATGGCCTTGCGTTTCTTGCCCGCATCGTCAATTTCAACCGGGCATACATCAATACATTTGCCGCAAGTTGTGCAGTCAATAACGCCACGCGACTTTACTTGTAGAGTTATTTTGTAATCGCCGACCTGACCTTTGATTTCTTTAACCTCTGTATTGGTTGAATAAGTAATATTCTTATATGCTGCCATCTTTCCGATTTGCGGCATTAATGTGTGGCTGTGTGGTGTTCCTTCAGGATAAAGATGGTCGAGTTGTGCCACCATACCGCCGAGAAATGGAGTTTTCTCTATCAAGATGACATCAACAGCGTTTTGTGCAAGCTGCGATGAAACTTCAATACCAGCGACCCCGGCACCGATCACCAGAGCATTTTTATTTGGGATGTTAAAGACTTTTGGCTTGACCGGTGTAATTGCCTTCATCTTTTCGACCGCGGCGATAATGAGTTCTTTTGCTTTTTCCACAGAGTGTCCCATGAGCATGATG
>JAUWGT010000186.1 GCA_030606265.1 Candidatus Stahliibacteriota bacterium
GTGCCCAAGGAGGAAATAGATTTCATCAGACAGCGCATGCGATCAGCCCAAAATCTTATAATCGCCATAGATCAAAGAAGGAAAACCTTGTCGCGTATCATCAATAGCATCCTGGAGTACCAACGTGGTTTTTTTGAAAAAGGCTATAATTATCTGAAACCGATGACAATGACTGAATTTGCAAAACAGCTCAGTGTGAATACATCGACGATATCGAGAGCACTGGCGAACAAGTATCTAGAGTCGCCCTGGGGTATTCACAAACTAAAATTTTTCTTTACCGCGGCCGTTGGTGATACGGATAAACGTATAATCTTCAAGAAGATATCAGAGATTGTCGAAAGCGAAGACAAGACATCGCCGTTGTCAGACACGCAGATCGTGAAAAAACTGAGCCGTCAAGGTATCACCATTTCGCGGCGAACCATATCCAAGTACCGCGACTTGATCGGTATTCCGGCTCACCAATTCCGTAGACAATAACTGCGATATTATATTAATAAAAACCAGAAATTCCTTGACTTTTCAAGGAAAATGCTTACAATATACGCAAGTGGCTCATGGCATTAAAAAGGATCAAGTATCAAGGTTTTCGTAATTTAGCTGACGCAGAACTGGAGTTCGCTGATAATTTCAACTTCATTATCGGAAAAAACGGTGCGGGTAAAACAAATCTTCTGGAGGCGATATTCTACGTAGGTCTTGCATCATCATTTCGTATAAGGGAAGAACAGAACTTGATCCGCGCTGGTGAACCGTTCTTGCGTGTTGATGCAGAAACAGAAAACATGAGGGCAATTGTTTATTTTGATGGTCAAAAAAAGAAACTCACACTCCAGGGGAATAAAGTAACTCGTCTGAGCAACTATGTTGGTTGGCAAGGGATTACGATACTGTCCATCGAAGATATCTGGATGGTTCGCGGAACACCGTCGCGCCGGCGTGCTTTTATGGACTGGACAATAGCTAAAACTTCAGCGGTTTATCTCAGTAATCTGATTGAGTACCGCAAAATCTTGCGCCAGCGCAATAGAATTCTGCAGAATGGTGGAGACAACAAGGATCGCGATGTTTTGGAGCTATTTGATGAACAACTGATCAAAACCGGTAATGAGATATACCACGAGCGAGCTGACTTTTTGCCCAAACTAAAAGAGAATATAACGGTATTCGGACAGGAACTGGGTCTGCAAGAGCTGACTCTCGGATATTGCAGTTCATGCCCGGACATGAAACTCAACCACGATATCCTCAAGCGCGTACGACATAGAGAATTGATTGTCGGACACACCCTGGTTGGACCACACCGTGACGATCTGCTTTTTTCGATAAATGCACGACCATTGAGAAGCTTTGCGTCAGAAGGCGAAGAACGTGCAGGAGTTATTTCCGTGAAACTCGCCGAGGCAGAAATTCTCTACAAGGAAACTGGTAAGCGTCCAATCCTGCTATTAGATGAAGTTGCCGCAGAGCTCGACCGGGATAAAATAGAAGTTCTTCTTCGTCTTCTCAAAGGTCAGGTTTTCTTTGCGTCCACCCAATTGCCGAATTTCTCGAAAAGCAATCGAACAAAAGACAGATTTTTTTCAGTAGAACGAGGTGTTTTTGAAATTTCCTCAGAGAATTAATAAAATTATACCAAAAGTTCTCAAAGATATGAACATCGAGCAAAGGACGAAGAACTGGCAAGTCGTCGAGAAATGGGCAGAAATCGTTGGTGCAAGGATATCGGAACATGCCCAAGCCACGGCGGTCGATACCGACAACTTATACGTCAACGTCGATAGTCCAATGTGGCAGAGTCAGCTATTCCTCATGAAAGGAACAATAATCCGCAAAATAAAGAAATACGGTACAAGCATAAAAGATATTAAATTTAGGATTGTTGATGAAATGGGGGGACATTAGGAGACAAGATGGCGAAGAAAAACAAGAATATCATGAGAAAAGACAAGAAGAAACCAAGAACTAGTGCACCGACAAAGAAATATGATGCTTCGAAGATACAAATACTAAAAGGACTTGAAGCGGTTCAGCGAAGACCTGCCATGTACATTGGTGATGTCAGTTTGAGGGGTTTACATCACCTTGTCTTCGAAGTCGTGGACAATTGTATTGATGAAGCTTTAGCTGGTAACTGCGACCTGATTAACGTCACCTTGGATAATGACGTAGTATCGATCGAAGATAATGGCATCGGTATCCCGGTGGACATCCATCCCACCCAGAAAAAATCAGGGCTTGAAGTTGTCATGACTATGCTCCATGCGGGCGCTAAGTTTGATGATAAGGTATACAGTATAAGCGGTGGATTACACGGTGTCGGCGTCTCAGTAGTTAATGCCCTGAGTGAGTTCCTCGATGCCGAGGTGTATCGGGACGGTAAAATCTGGTTTCAAAGCTACAGTCGCGGCAAACCTAAGGCTGAAATTAAGGTGATCGGTACGACAAAGAAGACCGGCACGAAGATTACATTTAAACCAGATCCTGCAATCTTCACAAAGATCGAATTTCATAAAGGAATAATCACCCAGCGTTTACGTGAGTTATCGTTTTTGAATAGAGGTTTAAGAATCGATTTTGAAGAAACAGAAACTAAATTTAAAGAACGTTATTTATCCCAAGGTGGCGTTGTTGATCTGGTCAAATACCTGGACTCGGGTCGCAACCGCTTGCATAAGCCCATATGTTTTGCGCACCGGCATAACGACATCGGCGTTGAAGTTGCCTTGGAGTATAACGATTCTTATTTGGAGAATATCTTCACCTACGCGAATACCATCAATACCCACGAGGGAGGTTCTCACCTCGTTGGGTTCAAAAAAGCGCTAACCAGAACGCTTAACGATTATGCACGTCGCCACAATCAGCTCAAGGATAATGTAAGTTTTGCTGGCGAGGATACACGCGAGGGATTGACCGCGGTAGTTTCAATTAAAATAAAAGACCCGCAGTTTGAAGGACAGACCAAAACAAGGTTGGGTAACCTGGAAGCAAAAGGTGCGGTTGAATCCCTGGTCAACGAACAGCTCACATCCTTTTTGGAAGAAAACCCGAGGTACGCGAATATTATTATCGGTAAGGTCAAGGAGGCAGCTAAATCCAGGTTGGCAGCTAAGAAGGCTCGCGAATTGACCCGGCGCAAGTCTCTGCTCGACAGTGAAACCTTACCCGGCAAGCTCGCTGACTGTTCATCGACAAACCCTGATGATTGCGAAATCTTTGTTGTCGAAGGCGATTCTGCCGGCGGTAGTGCCAAACAAGGTAGAGACCGAAGGTTTCAGGCTATCTTACCTCTGCGCGGCAAGATTCTGAATGTTGAGAAAAGCGGTTTGAACAAAATACTGAGCAATACTGAAATCAGAACTCTCATCTCGGCAATCGGTTGTGGCATTGGAGAAGACGACTTTGATGCTTCCAAGGTACGTTATAAAAAGATTGTCATTATGACTGATGCTGATGTTGATGGTGCCCATATCAGAACGCTATTGTTGACATTTTTCTTCAGGTTTATGCGAGACTTGATCGACAGTGGAGTTATCTATATTGCCCAGCCACCGCTCTACAGGATACGGGCCAATAAGAAAGAAACCT
>JAUWGT010000029.1 GCA_030606265.1 Candidatus Stahliibacteriota bacterium
ATGCAGGAGCGACGTGAAACTGGACAGCGTTTGGTAAGTGTTCTGACCCGTCTTGAAATGATGTCGGAGAGTAAACTACTTGCGCAATTGAGCAACCTTTATAAGATGGAGGTTGTAGACCTTGATTACATTATCCCTGATAAAGATGTTCTCGACTTGATCCCAGCGGAAAAAGTGTACCATTATGAAGTACTGCCTATTGACCGAAAAGGAAGATACCTGACCGTGGCAATGGTTGATCCAACCGACATAAGTGCAGTAGAAGATTTGCGTTTTATTACGTCCATGGAAATAAATCCGGTGCTGGCTTCCGAATCGACGATAAGGGAAGCACTGGACCGTTACTACACGATGGAAAAGGGGATCTCTAAAGTAGCAGTTGAGACTGAAACTGGTGGAGCAAAGGAGTTGGGTTTTGAAGACATGGAAATTCTCGAAACTGAATTCGTAGAAGAGATGGAGGAGACAAAGCTCAGAGCTGATGCTGAAGGCGGACCAGTGATCAGGTTGGTCAATTTCTACATTGCTGATGCCGTAAAGAAAGAAGCATCAGATATTCATATTGAACCTTACGAGAAGGAAGTCAGAGTTCGTTTCAGAATTGACGGTGTACTCCAAGGACAACAGGCGCCACCCCTAAATCTAAAATCAGGTATTCTTACCAGGTTAAAGCTCATGGCGAGCATGGATATCGCTGAACACAGATTGTGTCAGGATGGTCGTATCAATATTCTGGTTGGCGAAAAGATGATTGACTTACGCGTTTCTGTGATCCCAACGCTGTACGGTGAAAAGATCGTTATGAGGATACTGGATAGGAGTTCTTTGATGCTCGACCTTTCGAAACTTGGTTTTGCCCCGGAAAATTTGAAGAAATTCTTAAAGGCGATCGAGAGTCCTTATGGCATAGTTCTTGTAACGGGTCCAACCGGTAGTGGTAAGACAACTACCCTTTATTCCACCCTTGCACGGTTAAACAAACCTAAACGTCAGATAATGACAATTGAAGATCCAGTTGAGTACAATTTACACGGCATCAATCAAATTCAGGTTCATGAAGAGATTGGTTTGACCTTTGCTTCTGCATTGCGTTCTTTCTTACGCCAGTCGCCAAATATAATATTGGTTGGTGAAATTCGTGATGATGAGACCGCGGAAATCGCCATAAGAGCGGCGTTGACCGGGCACTTGGTTTTTTCGACGATCCACACCAATGATGCGCCGACAACAATTAACCGATTAGTCGATATCGGTATCAAACGTTATCTGGTATCGAGTGCTATGGTTCTTATCCAAGCACAACGTCTGGTTAGAAGAATCTGTTCTAAGTGTAAGGAGAAGATCAAGGTGAGCAAAGAGTTCCTTGAAGAAGCTCGCATACCTGAAGGTACTTTTCCTGATAATACAGTTTACAAAGGCAAGGGTTGCAGTCACTGTAACCAGACCGGATATAAGGGCAGAGTTGGTCTATATGAAGTGATGCCGATATCTCCGGAAATAAGACAGATGATACTAAAAGGCGCTTCTTCAGACGAGATCGCTAAACAAGCGGTCAAAGAAGGTATGGCAACCCTGCGGGATGATGGAATGGAGAAGATCAGGCAAGGTGTTACTACTATTGAAGAACTAATGAGGGAGACTGCAGCATTTTAGGTGCATGCTCTATGACTAATTTAAAGGAGGCTATATGCCTGTAACTATGAAACAACTTTTGGAAGAAATGGTACAGAGAAATTCGACCGATTTGCATTTGACTACTGGTGCGCCACCTATGTATCGAATAGATGGTGATTTGGTGCCAACTAATTATGAGATTTTAACTCCAGAATTGATTCAGAATCTGATATACAGTGTACTTAACGATCAACAGAAAAAGAAATTCGAGATGGAGTGGGAATTGGATTTTTCCTTTGGTATTGCAGGGTTATCGCGTTTTCGAGGTAATTGTTTTCAGCAACGGGGTAGTGTTGCTGCAGCACTTCGAACCATTCCGTTTGAAATAAGGGGGTTTAAAGAACTGGGGATTCCACTCGTTGTTCAGGAACTTGCCAATAGACCAAAAGGTTTAATACTCTGTACTGGCCCAACCGGGAGTGGAAAATCAACGACCTTAGCAGCAGTGATCGATAAGGTAAATAGCGAGCGTCGATGTCACATAGTCAGTGTCGAGGATCCAATCGAGTATCTGTTCAGACACAAAAAGGCGATAATTAACCAGCGTCAAGTGGGTAGCGATACGAAATCTTTTGGCAATGCATTGAAATATGTTTTGCGTCAAGACCCCGATGTTGTTATGATTGGTGAGATGCGTGATCCGGAAACTATCGGTACGACGCTTACTATTGCCGAGACCGGTCATCTTACACTAGCTACCCTACATACAAATTCATGCGCTGAGTCAATTCACCGTATCATTGACGTTTTTCCGCCTCACCAGCAAGGTCAGGTCCGGTCACAGCTTGCTTTTGTGGTTGAAGGTGTCATTACTCAACAATTGATCCCTAAGATCGGTGGCGGACGGGTTCTCGCATGCGAAGTCATGGTTGCGACTCCGGCAATCCGTGCGCTTATCCGTGATGAGAAAGAACATCAGATTTACTCAACGATCCAGGCTGGCTTAAAATATGGTATGCAAACAATGAATCAGTCTTTGTTTAATTTGTATGCAAAGCGAACGATTACATTGGAAACCGGGTTCGATTATACACCAAACATAGAAGAATTCGAACATATGGTTGAGCAGAAAACAGGGGATTAGGATAATTGTGAAATATAAGAGTTTCAGTCTAGGAACAATTAGTTTATAACATAAGGAGGTGAAATGCCAACTTTTGTCTGGAAAGGAAGAACTGCATCAGGAGCCTCAGCGAATGGTGAAATAACTGCAGGTTCTCAAGCTGACGTTGTTGCTTCACTGCGCCAGAAGAAGATCATTCCAACATCGATAAAGGTCAAACAAGAGAAGAGAAAGATAACGTTGTTTGGCGGACGGGTTACAGGGCGTGCGTTGGCTATTTTTACTCGACAATTTTCGACTATGCTCAATGCAGGTCTTCCACTACTCACGTGTCTTGAGATTCTCGGTAAGCAGACGGAAAGTCCTGCGCTGCGTAAAGTCTTGACTGAGGTAAGAGGCGATGTTGAAGGTGGTTTATCACTTGCTGATGCCCTGCGTCGACAACCAAAGGTTTTTGATAACCTCTATGTGAATATGGTTGAGTCCGGTGAAACAGGCGGTGCCTTGGATGTCATCCTCATGCGTCTGGCAACATATTTAGAGAAGAGCGCGGCGCTGAGGCGGAAGATAAGAGGAGCGATGATCTATCCTGCTATTATTTCACTCGTTGCAGTAGGGGCTATTTCAGTAATGCTACTCTTTGTAATACCTATTTTCGCGCAGATGTTTGCAGGTGTGGGTGCGGAATTACCGGCGATGACAAAATTAGTTATGAAAATGTCCGATTTTCTCCAGGTTGCGATAATACCGTTAATAATTATTGTTATTGCCGTATTTACGATTCTCAGGCGATGGCATAAAACTGAATCTGGTGCAAAGGCAATGGACCCAATATTCCTTAAGCTACCGGTCTTCGGTGATCTAACTAGAAAACAATCGATCGCTCGTTTCGCAAGAACTCTATCAACTCTGCTTTCCAGCGGTGTGCCCATTATTGATGCCTTAGAAATAACCGCGCGCAGTGCGGGGAACTGGGTTATCGAAGATGCCATTTTAAAGGCTCGAATCTCGATCAAGGGCGGTGAGAACATCGCTGATCCTTTATCAAAGACAACGGTTTTCCCACCGATGGTTACCCAAATGATTGCGATCGGTGAAGCGTCAGGTGGTCTGGACGATATGCTTGCTAAGGTTGCTGACTTCTATGATGATGAGGTTGATCAGGCAGTTGAGAATCTAACGAGTGCTCTTGAACCTCTGATCATGGTATTTTTAGGTGGGATAGTTGGATTTTTGGTGATTTCCATGTACCTACCTATATTCCAGTTAGCCGGCACAATTACGGAATAATCTTATAGGCAGACCATAAGTTTGTGCCAGAGTTTCTGAGCGCGGATAGCTCAATAGACAAACGTCAGTACATATGTTCTGATATGAATCGGGGCTAAGTAATGGTGTATTCGACGTTGTTCAGTAGAAGAACCGGTCTTGTTATTCTTCACCCTCTACTGATTACATTTATTCTTTTATCCTCATATCCGATAATACACAGCATCCCAACACCTTTTTGGTTCATTATCCTCGCTTCTTTCATATTAGCTTCAATTTTTCTACTTGTGCAAGCTTGGCTGCCAGAAAAGGTATTCTTCTATATTGTTTTCTTGGTTGATATTCCGCTAGTCGGTTTTATGATCCACTACTCAGGCGGGGTTGAGTCCATATTCCCTTTGCTCTACATCCTTCTGATTATTATTACGTCCTTGTACCTTTACAAGACAGGCGCTTATACAGTTAGTGTCATTGCCGTAGTTTTCTTTCTCGGCTTATTATTCTATGAAATGCACGAGACAAGCGCAACCATGCAATATGTCATGTACCGATTCTACATTTTTGGACTGCTATTTCTCTTTACCGGTATTCTTAGTGGTGCATGGTCAGAGCGTTACCAGAGACGTACTGAAGAGGCCGTGATATTACGGCTCACAACTGAAGAAATATTAAAGAATCTTCCTTCAGGGATAATAACGATTGACAGCAGTGGTGCGATAATATATACGAATATTCCAGAAGGACAGATACGGTCAAAGGTTCACCTCTATATCGCGAAGTTTCTCAGAGCTCGTCACATAAAAAGATCGATTGAACTTGAAATCGGTAAACGGCATTTTGTTCTATCCTGTGCAAGGATTCAAAGTTCTAATGCTGGTCTTGCTATACTCCAGGATATTACGGCAATCAGAAAACTGGAAGAAAAATTACGTGTTTCCAAACAGACACGACTCCTTGCTGAATTGGGCGGTTCTTTGGCACATGAGATCAGGAATCCATTGTCCTCAATAAGAGGGTCGCTAGAAGTAATTCGGGATTCTGAGAAGGATGCCGATAGCCTCCATTTCGTAAATATGGCGCTCGATGAAACAATAAGGTTGAATGAAATCGTTACTGATTTTCTGAACTTCGCCCAGTTCGTACCACTCAAGAAGAATCGTTTGCGTATCAGTGAAGTCATAAACGAAGCGTTTATTGATGCGTTACCACGTGCAGAAGCCAAGAAGATAATGATAAAAAGAGAAGGTGATGATTTTTTCATCCTTGGTGATTTGAATAAACTGAAGGCAGGTCTGCTAAATATTCTCAGTAATGCCTGTGAGGCAACCTCTGAAGGTAAAACTGTTAGGATAAGGACATTTAGCAGCAAAAGAAAAGGTATCGTTGAAATACAGGATACAGGTAAGGGTATTTCCAAACGAGCCTTGGAGAAGATTTTTGAACCTTTTTTTACAACAAAAAAAGGTGGCATTGGTCTTGGTTTGGCGATAGCCAAGAACATAATCGAGGCACACGAAGGAAGCATCAAAGTGGATAGTGAAATGCGTAGAGGGACCACTTTCAAGGTGACGATGCCATTGGCGTAATTTGAGTAACCGGGTAACGGAGTAATGGTGTAACTAAAAAAAACAGTAACTGAGTAATTAAGTTATTAAGTTATTAAATAATTTGGGATTTGGTTCTTGGAGCTTGGATCTTGGAAAGGTGTAGAAGATGATGAAGAATATTAAGATCGTAATCGAATACGACGGTGCTGATTTCTGCGGGTGGCAGTACCAACCTAATGCACGAACTGTTCAGGGTGAGGTTGAACATGCTCTAAAGAAACTGACCAGCGAAAACATCAGGGTGATAGGAGCCGGGAGAACTGATCAAGGGGTCCACGCGCTTGGTCAGGTCGTCAATTTCCATACATCATCCGTTCTTGAACTAACCGAAATCCATAAAGCACTGAACTCGTTAACTGGTGACGATATATATATTAAACAGATATCTAAGGTGAACGATGATTTTCACAGCCGGTATTCAGCAAAATATAAGGTCTATCAGTATAACATAGTCTTTCGTCCATCGCCATTCAAACTGCGCCACAATTGGTATGTGAAGTATGCACTCGATTTGCCGAGAATGGAGAAGGCAAAGGGATATTTGGTTGGCAAACACGATTTCAAATATTTCTCGGCGGAAAGTGACAAGGATAATACGTTCTGTACGGTCCACAGCATTAGCTTGACAGAACAGGATTCGCGCATTATAATACAGATTCAAGGCGATCGATTCTTGAGAAGGATGGTGCGAGGGATCGTGGGTTGTTTATGTGATGTCGGTCGTGGTCATTACAAGCCAGAACAGGCGCAAGATGTCTTGAACGGTAAGATAAGAGACCTTTTTTTCGCACCTGCACAAGGATTATTTCTTGTGGAGGTCAAATACTGATCATACGCGGAGGTTTGGTAATAGAAATAAAGGATAGAACATGACGCTAACAAGGAAAAATATTTTGTACGTGCTACTTGGTATTGTGGCCACGCTTTTTGCAATAACTCTATACACTACTGTATGGCCGCAGTCTTACTATAACTCGCAAGATGGCAAAACCATTTCAAACAGCAATGTTTCAATACAGAGAGCAAATGCCATTGTTCTGGCGGCCGATAAAGTTACGGATGCAGTAGTGTCCATATCAGTGATCCAGACAAAAATTGTGGTAACGTCTCCTTTTTTCTCACCTTATGCAGATGATTTTTTCCAAGATTTCTTCCGAGATTTTTTTCCTGAACGATACCATAAACAACAAGTCAAGAGCCTTGGTACAGGTATTATTATATCACAGGATGGTTATATTTTGACTAATGAACATGTGATATCCAAGGCGACCAAAATTAAAGTAACCCTGCCTGATGGTCGGCAATATGAGGGTGCGGTTGTTGTCGCAGACCGCACCATGGATCTGGTACTGATGAAGGTCGAGGCAAATGAGCTACCGTATGTCGAGTTTGGGGATTCTGATGATTTACTGATCGGTGAATGGGTGATCGCCTTTGGCAACCCATTTGGATTCCTGCTTGAAGATACGAGTCCTACAGTTACAGTTGGCGTTGTCTCGGCTCTGAATAGATCAATAAGATCAAGTCATGATGAACGGGTTTATAAGAACATGATACAGACGGATGCGGCGATAAATCCAGGTAATTCAGGTGGTCCTTTAGTCAATGTCCTTGGTCAGGTAATTGGAATAAATAACTTTATTTTTACATCGAGCGGTGGGTCAGTAGGAATTGGATTTGCCCGCCCCATCAATTTTGCAAAGAAATTCATCGCTGAAGCGAAAAAGTATAGTAAGATCCGTCAGCCTTGGGTTGGTTTATGGTTGCAGGATATCACTCAAGAGCTTGTTGAAAGCCTTGGGATCCCAAAGATCGGTGTGATAGTAACCAATGTTGATCCCAAGAGCCCTTCTGAAAAAGTCGGTCTAAAGGTCGGCGATAGAATCGTTGAAATCAATGGTGTTCTAATAAAGCGGGTATCAGATTGGGATAGGTTCATCGCCAATGTCTTTGTGGATGAGGAGCTTGAAATCACTGCTTTGAGGAATGAAAGTACGATCAAGGTCAAGGTTCTGGTTACCGAGCATAGGTATTCCGGGACGATAAGCAGGTTCGGATTATATGTCGAGGATATAAGCTCACAACTTGCCAAGAAATACAATTTAGGATACAAAGATGGTGTTGTTGTTTTGAAGGTTGAAGCTAAAGGCATTGGAGAACGTTTGGGTATTAGAACGGGTGATGTTATTCTAAAAATCGATGACAAACGTATAGTGAATAAAATGGATTTTAATGAGGCAATGAAAAAAGACCGCCTCCTTTATTTTATTCTGGATCGAGGGGGTTTGATAATCCAGTTGTATCTGGGTTCATGAACCATGGGACAAATAATATGATAAAACGTTATCAAACAAAAGAGATGGCAAAAATATTCAATGATGAATATAAATTAGAGAAATGGCTTTTTGTGGAGCGAATTGTTGCTGAGGTTGAAGAAAAGTCAGGTGTGATTCCCTGTGGGCTAAGTACGAAATTGGCTAAGATAATAGTGAAGCCGGCACGGGTTCGAGCCATAGAAAAAGTCACTAATCATGATGTTATCGCTTTTCTGGAAGCGGCAAGGGAAAAATTAGGTAAAAAAGCAGGTAAATGGTTGCACTTTGGACTTACCTCGTATGATCTGGTTGACACTGCCTTTGTGTTGATGCTCCTTGAGGCAATCGATGTTTTGTTGAGTGATGTGAAGAAGCTCCTGAGGGTGCTAAGAAGGCTTTCCTTGAAATATAAAGGCACGCCGCAGATGGGCAGGACCCACGGCGTTTTTGCTCAACCCATCACATTCGGTTATAAAATTGCCTCCTGGTATGAAGAAGTCAAACGGGCATATCAGCGCCTTATTCTTGCCAGAAAGGAAATGTCCTTTGGTAAGTTGTCTGGTGCAGTTGGTACCTATACAATGTTATCGCCAGCACTTGAGAAGAGAGTAATGAAGAAACTGAGATTGAAACCAGAACCCGTATCAACCCAAGTTCTGCCAAGAGATCGTTTTGCCTCCCTGCTTGCTGTCATTGCTTTGTATGGGTGTGGACTGGAGAGAATCTCTACTGAGATCAGGAATCTCTCTCGGACTGAAATAGGTGAGGTACTTGAACCGTTTACCCGAGGGCAAAAGGGTTCTTCTGCCATGCCGCACAAGAAAAATCCCATTATCTGTGAACGCATAAGTGGTTTGACACGCGTTTTACGGAGTCATTTAATCCCTGCGTACGAAAATGTAACGCTTTGGCATGAACGGGATATTACCAATTCATCAGTCGAACGGGTTATTTTTCCGGATACATTTCACTTAGCACATTATCTTACTTTGAAGACACTCTGGGTGCTTGAGAATCTGAATGTATATCCAAAGCGTATGATGGAGAATATTAAAGCAAGCTACGGTGTTTACGCTTCCCAGAACTTAATGAACAAGCTTGTACAAAAAGGTATGAACAGGGGAGAGGCTTATAAAACTGTGCAACGTTTGTCTTTTAAGACTATTGCGGCAAGACAAGACCTGAAAGAGACCGTTTTTGCGGACAAGAAAGTGTGCCGATACCTTAATGGAAAAGAGATCGAAAAGATTTTTGACCTGAAGTGGTTTTTGAGGAATATAGTTGACTTCAGATAAGAAATAAATATAATTGCAGATGGATCTATTTAAAAAATCTCAATCCACCGTTGAACAAGTAAGAAGAGCACAGGAATTTGGAATTTATCCGTACTTCACACCGATTGAATCTGCCCAAGACCACCATGTCAAGATTGATGGTAAAGAATTCATAATGCTCGGGTCTAATGGATACCTTGGTCTGGCTGCTGATCCACGCATGAAAGAAGCCGCGATCAAAGCTATAGAAAAGTACGGCTCCACGTGTTCTGGTTCAAGGTTTCTCAATGGAACACTCGATATCCACGTCAAACTTGAAGAAGACCTGGCTGAGTTCTACCAGAAAGAAGGGGCAATTGTCTTCTCGACCGGGTTTCAAGCGAATCTGGGTATTATTTCATCGCTCGGTGGTAAAGACGATATCTTGATCATAGATCGTCAAGACCATGCTTCGATCATTGATGGCTGCCGTTTATCCTTTGCGGATGTTAAGAAGTATCGCCATAATGATATGGAAGATCTGGAACGGCTATTGAAGATGCTCCCTGAAGACCGTGGTAGATTGATAATTGTTGATGGTGTATTTAGCATGGAAGGTGATCTGGCTAACCTTCCTGAAATCGTCCGTTTGAAAGAGAAATATCACGCTCGCCTGCTCGTTGACGATGCACACGGAGTCGGTGTACATGGCGAGAAAGGTCAGGGGACATGTGAGCATTTCGGTGTGCTCGATAAAGTTGATCTCATGATGGGTACGTTTAGCAAAGCATTTGCATCTCTGGGTGGTTTTGTTGTCGGTGACAAAGATATCGTTACCCATATCAAACATCGCGCGCGGTCACTCATATTTTCGGCATCTATGATACCAGCCGCAGTAGCTAGTGCCCAAATGGCTTTGGATATCATTAAGAGCGAGCCTGAACGCCGCAAAAGACTATGGGAAATAACCGAACGTATGTTAAAGGGTTTCCGAGATATCGGACTGGATACCGGTGATAGTGAGACGCCGGTTATCCCGATTATTATCGGTGAGGACGATCATTGCTTTGCCTTTTGGAAAGAACTGATTGCAAACGGTATTTTCTCAAACCCGGTTATTTCTCCAGCGACACCACCTGGGCGTGCTTTGATCCGGACCAGCTATATGTCTACACATACTGATGAAGACATCGGAATTGTTTTAAAGGCATTTGCACGTTGCGCTGAAAAATTTGGTCAAAAGAAACAATGATTAAAGTAATCCCCGTGAGAACCGAAAAAGAGCTGAAGGATTTCATAAACCTTCCTTTTAAACTCTATAAGAACAATCGCTATTGGGTACCTCCGCTCAAACGTGAGGTGCGTAATCTTTTCGATAAGATGAAGAACCCGTTCTGGAGCCATGCTGAAAAGGAATTGTTCTTGGTCTATCGCAATAAGCAGTTATCGGGAAGGATATGCGCGATCATCGATTATAACTTTATGGAATTCTGGGATGAAAAGACCGCGTATTTCGGGTTTTTTGAGTGTGATAACGATGAGGATGCTGCCGCAGCTCTCTTTGAACACGTGAGGGAATACCTCAGTGATAAGGATATCACCAAGTATATCGGTCCGATGAACCCATCAACGAATGATGAGTGCGCAGTTCTGATCGAGGGGTTTTATACAAAGCCTTTCATAATGATGCCTCACAATTTTGAGTATTACGATGAATTAATAAAAAAATGCGGGCTCGTAAAAGCCAAAGATCTCAATGCTTATTATTTTGATATGAAGGATGCACCATTTGAATATCTCGAGAGAATCTGTTCCATTGTACGTAGGCGGGTGCATGATATAAAGGTAAGATCGCTTAATCTACATGATTTCAAAAATGAGGTTAAGAAAATACAAGAGGTTTATAATGATGCATGGAGTCGCAATTGGGGATTTGTGCCGATGACTGATGAGGAGATAAGCACCTTTGCAGAGAATGTGAAATCATTGATCATACCGGAGTTGATACCGATCATAGAAATAGATGAAGTTCCAGTAGCGATCGCATTGGCGATACCAGATTACAATACGGTTTTGAAAAGACTGAATGGACGATTAGGACCTATTGAAATGCTGAAATTCATGTACTACAAGAAAAAGATAAAGGCCGCACGTTTGATGATCATGGGAGTACGTAAGCAATACAGGAAAATGGGTTTAGAGTCGCTACTTTTTCTTGAGTCTTTCCGAGCTGCTCAAGAACTCGGGTACACTGCAGGTGAGTTGTCATGGGTGCTTGAGGATAACCACCCTACGAATAATACGACTACGAAGTTGGGTGGTAATCTTTATAAAAAATACCGCATATATGAAGGGATAGTCTAGAATTGCTTTTTTTGAATCAAGTAGTGGAAACGCAGGCTATTTCAAGGTTTAGGAATTTCAGTAAGATCACTGCAAATTCTAAATGCGAAGCACTAAATCCTAAACAAATAACTGAAAAGGGATTTTGTTGTTCGTTTCTCGGCATGGCGGCCCGTATGGTTTACGGCATCATTGTAGGATTTCGAGATTAGGATTTAGCCGAGCGATAGCGATGCGCATCTTAAGGAGAGGAGTTAAACATGGCTAAATATAAGATTGCTTGGTTACCTGGTGATGGTATAGGCAAAGATGTTCTTGATGCGACAAAGATCGTTCTTGATAAAATTGGCCTTGATGCCCAATACATACATGGCGACGTAGGTTGGGAATTCTGGTGCAAAGAAGGCGAGCCGCTACCAAAGCGGACTGTTGATCTGATGAGGAATACCGATTGTGCGATGTTCGGTGCAATTACTTCCAAACCAAGAACTATCGCCGATACTGAATTGGACCCGAGTTTAAAAGATAAAGGTCTGGTTTACCGAAGTCCGATCGTGCGGATGCGTCAGCAATTTGATTTATACATATGCAAACGTCCATGTAAGGCATATACTGGCAATCCACTGAATTTCAAAGAAGGTATTGATTTCGTGATTTTCAGGGAGAATACCGAAGACCTTTACTCGGGCATTGAGTTTAATAAGGTACCTGCAGAAATTTTGTTGATCAAGGGTATGGAAAAGATCCCCAAAGATGCAGCTATTTCCGTGAAGGTTAATACGCCCAGAGGATGCGAAAGGATTGTCCGAGCAGCCTTTGATTTTGCACAAAAGCATGAAAGGAAAAAGGTAACGTGTGTTCATAAGGCAAATGTCGTTAGAGCTACGGATGGTCTGTTCCTTGAGAAGTTCAACCAGGTTGCCGCGGACTACCCCAACATTGAAGCAGATGACGCCAATGTCGATTCTCTTTGCCAGTGGCTGCTTAAGAAACCATTCAACTACGACATTCTCGTTGCACCCAATCTGTATGGTGATATTATTTCTGATCTGTGCGCGCAGATGACCGGCGGTCTTGGTTTCGGCTCGAGCGGCAATATCGGTGACGACTACGCAGTTTTTGAGCCAACCCACGGATCAGCGCCGAAATATGCCGGTATGTACAAGGTCAATCCAATTGCGACAATTCTGGCTGCTAAAATGATGCTGGAGTGGCTTGGCGAGAGTGCTTATGCAGACCGATTTGAGAAAGCGGTTGCCCAGGTCGTTAAAGAAGGAAAAGCCAAAACGTATGATATGGGGGGTGAAGCGACGAGTTTAGAAATGGCAGAAGCCATTGCGGAGAAATTATAATTTCTCAAGAACCAAGATCCAAGAACCAAATTCCAAGAACCAAGGTCCAAGAACCAAGTTCCAAGAGAGTGGTAGGAATAATGAATTGTCAACAAGAAAAAGCATATGAGGTCATTCAAAAAACCCCATTAGGATTTGAGGTGAAGGAACCAGGAACCAAGAAAGTAAGGGAGTAACGGAGTATGGGAGTGACGGTGAAACGGTGAAAAAGCAAATACCTAAAATCCAAAATGCCTAAATGCCTAAATAGACCAGATCAACGGAGAAACAGATGAAACGTCTTTTAGTTACCAAGTTACTCAATAACTTAATTACTGAATAACTGAATGAATATGACAATAATTGAGAAGATTTTTGCACGCGCGGCAGGTAAGGACGTTAAGCCAGGTGAATATGTCTGGGCGAAATTGGATCTTGTGGCGATGCGCGATTTTGGCGGACCAAATGTCATCCAGGAATATCAGAGCAAGTTTGGCGAGCGGCCGGTATTTAATAAGGAAAACGTGGCGATTACTTTTGACCTTCATGTCCCTGCTCGCAACGAGAAAGTTGCCGTAAATCAGAAATTCTTGAGGGATTTCGCTGTCCGACAAGGTGTAAAGCTTTTCGACATTGATACTGGTGTTGGCCAACATGTTCTTCTTGAAAGCGGTTTGGTAAAACCATGGGATATTATTGTTGGTACTGATAGCCACATGAACCTGCTTGGTGCGGTCGGTGCTGCAGGGTTTGGTATGGGTACAACCGACATTGCAGGTGCTATGTACAAGGGTGAGTTATATTTTCATGTACCGCCAACGATCAATATTAAAGTCACTGGTGGGTTGAAGAAATTTGTTACCGCGAAAGATATAATACTTTCCGTGCTTAAGAATTTGAAAACAGACGGTGCGCTTAACCGGGCAGTTGAATTCTCGGGTGAGACGATCGACAACATGGATCTTGCTGAACGTATTACAATGGCAAGTATGGTAACAGAGATGTCCGGCGATATTGGTTTTATACAACCAAATGATGAAATAATAGAATACATCCGAGCGAGGAGTGGGGAGAAGCTCGAAATAATTCAACCGGACGCAAATGCTGTATACGAGAAAATACATGAATTCAAAGTCAATGATCTAGAACCTCAGATCGCTTGTCCGCACTCACCAGATAATGTGAAGGATATTGGGGAAGTTTCCAAGATCAAGGTTGACCAGGTGTTCATAGGCTCTTGTACTAACGGTAGGTTTGAGGATTTAAAGAGCGCTGCGGAAATATTGAAAGGGAATAAAATCAAACCTGATATGCGTCTTATTATTGTTCCAGCGACCATGGAGGTGGCAAGAGAATCATTGGAACATGGTCTATACGACATTTTTATGAATGCCGGTGCAGTGATTACCAACCCGGGTTGTGCACTATGCACGACCGGGCATCCTGGTATCCTGGCACCTGATGAGGTAATGGTTTCCACGTCAAATCGCAATTTTGTGGGTAAACTCGGTAAAGGTGCTAAAGTCTTTCTTGCTTCGCCACCAACTGCTGCAGCGACTGCTTTGACTGGAGTCATTACTGATCCGCGTGAGGTGTAAGGTGATAATAAAAGGGAAGGCCTGGTGCTTTGGAGCTGATATCGACACTGACCAGATATATCCGGGTAAGTACCTGCCGATTACTGACAAGCAGAAAATGGCGCGCCATGCTATGGAAGGTGCTCCTGGCGGAGAAGAATTCAGGAGTAATGTGAAACAGGGAGATATCATTGTAGCCGGCAGGAATTTCGGTTGCGGATCTTCACGTGAGCATGCTACTGTAGCAATACATGGTATTGGTGTTTCTCTTGTGATCGCGAGGTCTTTTGCCAGGATATTCCACAGGAATGCAGTTAATACCGGTTTGCCGATTATATTATTTGACGAAATCAAGGAGATCAAACAGGGTGACAGGCTTGAGGTTAATATAGAAACTGGTAAGCTTAGCAACCTGTCACAGAATAGGGTTTTTCAAGGTATTCCTATTACATCACTTGAAATGGAGATCATGAAAGCTGGTGGTTTACTTGATTATCTGAAAAAAGCAAATACCTAAAATCCAAAATGCCTAAAATACCTAAAGAAACCAAAGAAATGAATGAAGTTAGGAAGATATGAGGTTAAGAAGATAGGAATGGATTCTTCGAATGGAATGATTCAACGGTTCCAGCGCAGCTCCCTGTAGTTGTCTGATTTATCAGACATTGCCCGATGAATCGGGCGACTACAATAGCGTAGTGTAAGGCGTAAGGAGTAGGGAGTAGAGCGTAAAGCGTAAGGAGTAGAGTGTAATGCGTCAATTACTTAATAACTTAATTACTCAGTTACTGCTTTACTCAAGGGTGTAGGGAGAAACGATATGAATAAAAAATACATAATGGGACTTTTCCCTGAAGTAATGAAGATTAAAAGTGATTCGCTTCGCAAGGGTGTTATCGCGGTATGGTTATTAGCCATGAAAAGAGGCGGGTGGAAGAGCATAAACAAGATACCGTTTACTTTACTTATAAAAACCAAGAAGACACTCGTCGAACATACCAGGACAGTCACACGCATGGCGATGGCAGTAGCTAGTAAACGCCAAGATATTAAACTAGACTACGTTATTGCTGGTGGCTTGGTCCATGACGTCGGAAAATTACTTGAATACAAAAAGCTTGGTAAAAAATACACTAAGTCCAGTTTTGGTAAGCTTGTTCGGCATCCAGTAGCAGGGTATGGTTTAGCCCTTGATGTTGGATTGCCTGTTGAAATTGCCCACATCGTAGCAGCTCATTCGGTTGAAGGTGAAAAAGTAAAGCGTTCTAATGAAGCGGTTATTATTCATCACTGCGACTTCATTGATTTCGATATAGAAAAATCAAAGTAGCTGGACCGATATTAAATCAGGTTTTTGGCTATTGCATAATTTCCCTATTTCAATATAATTATAGCTTATGAGATTGTACGAATTCGAAGCAAAAAAACTATTTAGAAGATACAAGATACCAGTACTCGAGGGAGTTATTATCGATAGGAATAGCCTCAATGAGCTTGAAAAGGTCACCTACCCGGTTGTTGTCAAGGCACAGACGTTCCTTGGTGGTCGAGGCAAGGCTGGGTTTATTCAATTTGCTAGTGATAAAAAAGAAGCAAACAAGGCGATCTGTTCGATTTTGGGCAAGAGCCACGGACCCTTTGTCATTGAAAAAGTCCTGGTAGAGAAACGAATAGATATTGAAAAGGAAGTTTATATCGCGGCAACTATTGATCGGCTTGAACATAAGCCATTGTTCATGCTTAGTAAAAGAGGTGGTATGGAAATAGAAGCAATTACTAAGCATGACCCTGAGGAATTATTAAAGTATTACTTTAATCCAGATGATATAATGCCTGGTTTTAAAGCGAGAATAATGGCGGCAGATCTAGGGTTTACAGGCAATGGATTAGGATTAGTCGCAGGTATAATATTTGAAACGTACAGGCTTTTTCAGGGGTTTGATTGTAAATTGGTTGAGATAAACCCACTCGCATTGGGAAAAGACAAAAACATCTATGCGCTCGATGCGAAAGTTGATCTTGATGAAGATGCCATGTTTAGACACCCCGAGCTCAAAGAAATGGGCATTACTGCAAGACATGAAGTTGGTGAGTTAACCCAACGCGAACAAACAGCCAAGGCAGCGGGTATTCCATATGTTGATCTTGACGGCAATATCGGTGTTTTTCCTGGTGGCGCAGGTTTTGGTATCGCGGCGATCGATTTGATAACTCACTATCAAGGAAAGCCCGCCAATTTCATGGATTCAGGTGGTGCACCAACCCAGGAAAAGCTCCGCGCGATGCTTGGACTGTTGATTGATAACCCCAAAGTAAAGACCATATTCGGCGCGCGCTTTGGAGGGATTTCTCGCTGTGATGATTGGGCAAAGGCATTAGTGCAATATGTAAAGGAAAATAAGCCAAAGAAACCGATGATCATGAGAATGGCAGGCAATATGGAAAAACAGGGCAGAAAAATATTAGAACAAGCAAAAAGAGATTATCCAGAACTATTTAAAGATATCAAGGTATATGCGGTGGATACACCTATTGAAGATGTAATCAAGGAAACGATCCGAATTGAAAAGGAACTTGACACTGAGTAACGGCGTATCGGAGTATGGGGTAACGGTGAAACGGACAACACACTCTGTTGAAGACACGCTGCGCTGGAGATACATCCGCCACACAATATGGCGGACTGCAGGCACGCCTTTGGCTGAAGACAAGGAAAAGAGCGTAAGGAGTAGAGTGTAATGCGTCAATTACCTAATAACTTAATTACTCAGTTACTGCTTTACTCAAGAGCGAGAGAGAGTAAGGCGTCACAGTGAAATATCTGAAACGGTGACTGGGTATCGAGAGTAACTGACCATGGCGATAATTATTGATAAGGACACGAAGACGATAGTCCAGGGGATTACCGGGAAGAATGCATCGCTCCATACAAAGTTTATGCTCGAGTACGGAACTAAAATTGTTGGTGGTGTAACACCGGGTAAAGGGGGACAGGTAGTCGAAAAAATAGAAGTTTATGATACTGTACATCAGTGTTTGGAAGTCCACCCAGATGTTGCGGTATCAAGTATTTGGGTACCGCCGCGTTTTGCCAAGGATGCAATACTCGAGGCAGTTGACGCTGGTATCAAGACTATTATTGTGATAACTGAGTGCATCCCAATTCACGATATGTTATACGCACGCCTAAAGGCTAAAGAAAAGGATATCGTCGTTATAGGAGGTAATACACCAGGTGTGATTTCACCAGGCAAAGCACTCGTTGGTATGCTCCCGAAAATCACCTTCAAACCTGGACGCATAGGTACTGTTGCACGGAGTGGAGCAGTGACGTATTATTTAGCCAACTCTTTGAACCTGGCTGGTTTTGGTGAATCGACATCAGTCGGTTTGGGTGGCGACCCGATCCTGGGCGCGAATTACGAGGATATATTACGATTATTTGAAAATGACCCTGAAACTGATGCGGTTGTGATGGCTGGCGAAATCGGTGGTGTCTACGAAGAATTAGCAGCTCCATTTATTGAACACATGTCCAAACCTGTTATTGCTTTTATAACCGGCAAGACAGCACCTCAGGGTAAGCGGCTTGGTCATGCTGGTGCGATCATTGAGGGTAATATGGGTACTGCCCACAGTAAGATTGAAGCTTTAAAAAAGCATGGTGCAATACTTGCGGAAACATTGAGTGAGATACCGATACTTGTGAAGAAGGCTTTAGAAGGCGAAAACAAGGGAAAGAAGGCATGAGATGGGCTAAAAGGCGATTAATGGCAAGAAGGGATGGAAAAATATGTGGGAGCGGGCTTCTGCCCGCGAAAATCGAGCCTGGAAAAGCTCTCCCACAACTTTAGGTATTAGGAGGAACAATTATGTGGCAAACAAAGATTTCAAAAGTTGAGCCTGACCATATTGTAACGCGTGGCTATCGTCAAGAAGACCTTATCGGCAATATAACATTTAGTTCAGTATTTTTTCTTCTGATAAGAGGAAGAATGCCGGATAAAAAAGAAGCGAAAATGATCGATGCGATCATTACTTCCTCAATTGACCACAGTACTACTCCACCTTCAACGCACGCTGCGCGCATCGTTGCCTCAGCCGGTGTTCCTTTGCCTAGTGCGGTTGCTGCAGGGATCCTCGCGGTTGGTGATACCCACGGTGGAGCGATCCAAGATGGCGCACGCATTTTGCAGGATTGGGTAAAGAAAAGGCAAGAGAAAAAGTGGGATTATGAAACAACTGCTCAGACCCTGCTAAAGATCCTAAAAGAGCAAGGTAAACGCATGCCAGGGTTTGGTCATCGCCTTCATAAAAACGACCCCCGAACTAAACGGCTGTATGAAATGGCTGATGATTTAAAAATCACTAATGAGCACATAAAGCTTAGCCTTGCGTTGAGGGAAGAGTTTGCTAAGGGCAAAGCATTACCCATAAATGTCGATGGAGCAATCGCTGCGATCATATCAGATATGGGGTTTGATTGGAGACTTGGTAAAGCTTTCTTTTTAATTGGTCGATGTGCTGGTCTTATCGCACATGTGTATGAGGAAATGACGACGCAGAAACCTATGCGTCGTATGTGTGAACAAGAAGTTACTTACGATGGACCAGAGGAACGAGACCTTATTGAGTAAGGGAGTAACGGAGTATGGGAGTGACGGTGAAACGGAGAAAAAGCAAATACCTAAAATCCAAAATGCCTAAATGCCTAAATAGACCAGATCAACGGAGAAACAGATTAAACGCCTTTTATGAATCTAATTTTCAAAAACGTAGTTGCCTGATTTATCCCGCTTCGTATTATAATTCTACAAATAGGATTGCGGGATTTATCAGGCTGCTCAATGAATTGAGCGACTACAATGATCTCTAATGAATAAAACAATTGCAGAAAAGATTTTAGCTCGAGCGTCAGGTAAAAAGGAAGTATTACCTAATGAAATCGTCATGGCTAAAGTCGATATCGCTATGTCCCATGAAAATGCCGATGTTGTGTTAAGATCGTTTAGAGAGATCGGGACTAAAAAAGTTTGGGATAAAGAAAGAATTGTTATACTCTTTGATCACCGTATACCTGCAGATAGTGAAAGGACCGCAGCTACTCACCGTCGTTTGCGGGCATTTGTGAAAGAGCAGCATATTAAATACTTCTATGATATGAAAGAAGGGATCTGTCACCAAGTTTTAGCGGAATTCGGACATGATTTACCTGGCGAGGTTTTAGTAGGCACTGATTCTCATACAACTACACATGGTGCTTTTGGCACTTTTGCAACCGGGATTGGGGCTACAGAAATGGCTGGCGTTTGGGCAACCGGAGAACTATGGTTGCGTGTACCAGAATCAATAAAGATCAATGTAAGCGGGGAATTCAAACCCTGCGTAACGGCAAAGGATCTTATTTTGCATATTATCGGGACATTGGGTGCGGATGGAGCTAATTACCAGGCAGTAGAATTCCATGGTGAAACAGTATCTCAAATGAGTATCGCGTCGCGCATGGTTCTTTCCAACCTGTCTATGGAGATGGGAGCAAAAGTCGCGTTTGTACTGCCGGACGAACAAACCATAGCGTATCTGAAGCAGAAGACGGCTAAACATTTTCAAGCTGTCTTGCCTGATCATGATGCTCATTATTGTGCTGAATTGAATATCAATGTCAGTGATTTGAGTAGTCAAGTTGCCTGCCCACATTCAGTTGACAATGTCAAACAGGTAAGTGAAATAATTGGTCTAAAGATCGATCAGGCATTGATCGGATCGTGTACTAATGGGAGGTTAGAAGATTTGGCTGCTGCAGCAAAGATCCTAGAGGGTAAGACAGTACATCCAGACACACGGTTACTGGTGATCCCGGCTTCACGCAGGGTTTATCTTGAGGCTCTACATGAAGGCTATATTGATATTTTTGTCCGAGCCGGCGGGCTTGTATTGAATCCAGGATGCGGACCTTGTCTCGGT
>JAUWGT010000175.1 GCA_030606265.1 Candidatus Stahliibacteriota bacterium
TCCTGTAGAACCTGAGACATAGACAAACCCCTGAACAATGAGAGATTTTTGCATCATCATTTTCACCCGCATTAAGATAATCGCCAAATCCTTGCTTTCAATGCATGCCCTTGAACTGCTATCATTCGTGTTTGTGATCGGCTGTTTTCTTTTCGGCTCTTATTATGTATTCTTCCGTATTTTTAGGTATCTGGTGACCGTCGAGGCGATTGGCTTTGCACTCATGGATCGAATAATTGAAATGGCTTTTTTTGTATTCTTTACTATGCTCTTATTTAGTAATGTAATAACATTATTCTCAACTTTCTATAATAATAAAGAGCTGGATTTCTTGTTTTCCTTACCAATCCAACCGACGTCAATATACCTTAGTAAACTGTTTGAAAATTGCATTTATGCATCTTGGGCAACAATGATCCTTGCCCTGCCTTTGCTTTCTGCTTATGGAATAGTAACCCATGCACCGGTTTTTTACTACCCTCTGTCAATTGTGAGTATCTTGATCTACTTGATCGTTCCCGCCACAATGGCGTCTCTATTAATCTTCGCCATTTTCCGACTTTTCCCTAAGTTGACTTCAAGAGATGTGATAGTCCTATCGGTCACTCTTATCATCGGGTTGACCTACTTATACGTAAAAACCAATAACCCGGAACTCCTCAAGGTCTTTGAGACTGACAACGAACAAGAACTTTTGAGGTTTGCCACCAATCTAACAACCGTAGGCGGTACTTTTGTTCCATCAACTTGGTTAACCAATATAATAAAGGGTCTGAGCGGTCGCGCAAATCTAGGTTTTTTCTATTTTGCATTGCTTTTCTTCACTAGTTTAAGTATGACGATTATCGCTTTTTTCGCGGCCCGACTTCTCTATGCAAAATCATGGGCACTTATCAATGAACACGGGACAAATACAAAACGAAGGAAATCACGTCTCCATGTATATAAATATAACCAGTCAAGTACATTATTCTTCAAAGACTTGCTCGTTTTTGTTCGTGAACCTATTCAATGGGTACAGCTATCGATCTTTATAATACTATTAGTCGTATACATGATTTCTCTGAAGAGAACCCCTTTATACTTCACTTTTCCCGTATGGCGCACTATTGTGTCGTTCCTCAATTTTACCTTTATTACTTTTGTACTCGCAACTCTGGGCGTAAGGTTCATATTTCCAGCGATAAGTCTTGAACGTGCTGGCATCTGGTTTATCTGTTCTTCACCGCTTTCTTTGAGCAAGGTCATGAAGATCAAGTACTATACAAACCTCATAATGGCGATCTTGATCCTGGAGAGCCTCTTGATCATCTCAAATCTATTCATCAAGACTGACCCAAAGATGTATATCTTGATGCCTGCAATAGCGTTGTTCGTTGCTGCATCTTTAGTCTCGATAAACCTCGGCTTAGGTGCGCGGTTCCCGCAATTCAACGAAACCAATCCATCAAAAATCGCGGCGGGCAGCGGTGGGGTTGTTGCTGCTCTTGCAAGCATTGCCTATGTAGGAATCTCGATAATAATTCTTGCCACGCCAGCGTATCACTATATAGCAAGTAAATACTATGGTCGACCCGTCAACCAGCTCATGATATTGGCTCCTCTGATAGTCTTTCTCCTCCTTAATACAATTACGATTATCTTTCCTTTGCGCATAGGTCTTAAATCCCTTGAGCAAAGGGACTTCTAAGCCTCGCTTCGCTTGATTTTCTTCTCTCAAAGAAGGTATGTTTTGAACATTTGAATTTAGGATTTATGTATTATTTAGAGTTTAGAATTTTGATATTAGGATTTGACCGACCTGCCGTGAGGTTCAAGCAGGATATTTTTTCTTTATAAAATTGATAACCTCTTCAACCTGCTCCTTAGGGGTTGACGCACCAGCGGTCACGCCAATACTCTTAACACTTTCAAACCAGTCAATTATAACATCATCAACAGATTCAATGTGATAGGATGGTTTTATTTTCTTGCACATTTGGTAGAGCCGCGTTGTATTGGCGCTGTTCTTACCGCCAACAACCAGCATCATATCAGCTTTCTCTGCAATACGCATAGCCTCTTTGGTACGCAGAATCGTTGCCTTGCAGATCGTGTTGTAGATTTTCATCTCTGACACATTAGGAACGAGATTGGCAATCGCCTCATTCAGATGGACCAAATCAAGCGTTGTTTGTGGAACCACGCCGATTTTATGCTTCCGGAGCTTCAGGTCCTTTGAGTACATCACTGCTTTGTTACCTGCATAACCCAGGAGACCTTTTACTTCCGGATGGTCTTTTTCACCAATGATCACAACATAATAACCTTCAGTGATGAGTCTTTCTACATAACGTTGAGCCCGCCGCACCCTTGGACATGTTGCATCAACTATTTCAAACCTTTTTCTTTTCAATTTCTTAAGAAGCGCTGGTGGTATCCCATGCGAACGGATTATTACTTTTCCACTCTTGATATCACTGATCTTGTCCACCGTAATAATACCTTGCTTCTTTAGGCTCTCGACTGCCACCCGGTTATGGATCAATGGACCAAGCGAATAGACATTGCTTTTCTTTCTTGTGGCTTTAAGTGCCATTTCAATCGCCCTTTTTACACCAAAACAAACTCCTCCGTAACGTGCGCGATAAATTTTCATCTCAGTTTCAATACCTCTTCTTTCAATTTCTGGCTAAACCTCTCCATATCTTCACGCTTGTTCCCATAACCTACAGGAGAGATGGGCGCACCAAAGCTGATTTTAAGTCTATCTGAACGCAGAACAAGTCGCAAAAACCGCTTATTGGAATTCGCTATGTACGCCGGAATAACCGGGATCCCCAGATTTGTTGCAAGATAACTAACGCCTGGATTAAACGGTAGCATATGTCCTTTTTTTGACCTCGTACCCTCTGGGAAAATAACGACTACCGCACCCTTTTTCAGTAATTTCATCGCCGTTCTCAAACCCTGAATGCCACTGATAGGTATCGCATTATACGCTTTTATCAAACGTGCAAAAACTTTTGAGTTCTCAAATAGATCTATCTTAGCAAGGAAATGGATCTCCCTTGCTGCACAAGCACCAACAATCGGTGGGTCAAAAAAGGATGTGTGGTTGCACGCGATAATAAAAGATCCTTTTTTCGGTACTGAACCGTTTATCCTTATGCCGGTTAGCAGCTTAAGCAAAGAGAAAAGCAGAATCCAGGAGATAAACCATCTAATTGTCATTGTGATATTATACTATGAATCATCGATATTGCAAGAGTTTTCTCCCTTATCTGATATCTGATCAACGCGGCACTTGACAAACCTGACAGGCTCATTATAATGGAAAGTAGCAATCTCATAAGGTTTATTGCAGACATCATTTGATGCTATTTAGGTATTGACAGATGAGTGATTTTCGTTATTATAATGTATGGTTATCCAGAAATGGATAGCCATAACGTTTCAGTATATTTTTCATCAAAAAGGAGGTGATGGAAGGAAAAAACACAAATGGGCTTAACAGGGATAGAGCCCCTATAAGATTTATTGATATCCCTAAGAATTACCTATATCGATGTTTAGTATACTAAGGAGATAAAATGAAAAAAATCTTTATCCTTGTTTTGTGCATGGGATTGATGCCCATGTTTGCAGAACATACGAGTGATACACCAGACATATCCAATGCTAATGCGCGTATTAATATGGATCCAAGTCCACAACATGTGGATACTGATGGACGTGCTTTTGGAGATATCCTTCTGACCATTGATCTCACATCCGCTGGTATGCCAGGAGATGGTTATGATAATGCGGGTATTACGTGCGATGGACAGTATGTTTATCTTATCAGCATGTATGACAATAATGTCTATGTCATCGATCCAATAACCTCTTTGGTTGTTGGAAACTTCGCTGCTGCACCATCATTGTCTTGGGGCTGCGGTCATGAACAGTTGCTTTGGATGACCGAATACAATTCTCTAACCGCTTATGAATATACCTGGGCAGGTTCAGCCACTGGTAGTTCC
>JAUWGT010000192.1 GCA_030606265.1 Candidatus Stahliibacteriota bacterium
GTTTACTATCTAAACGGGGTAAACACCTAAAATTATAATATCACAAGATTTTTCAAGATAGCGGCGTGATCACGCGGCTCATTTTTTGAAAAATCATGAAATGTGCACAAGGCACAATTACACTTTTTATATGCAAGAAATGTGCCAGAGAAATTGATGTAATTTGGAGGGAAAAACTGCTCTAACGCATAGAATCCGTGATCAGTGCACAAAAATTGTGCTTATTCATGGAGTGCAACGAGTTTTCTCGTTGCATGCAATGTCATGAGACATTGCATTCCCAAAACACGGGCTCTGCTAAATTGCCTAACAGGGATGCTCATACTTTTCCTAAAAGTTTATTTAATAGGGCGGGCGTAAACGCCCTACTTCTAATTCACGGTCAGCCTGTTAGCTCAATCTACTATCCGGTTACCATTCTTTTCAGGAATTTACCAGTATATGATTTTTTCACAGAAGCTATATGTTCAGGAGTTCCTTGACACATGATCTCGCCGCCATAATCACCGCCCTCAGGTCCAAGGTCAATAATCCAATCGGCGCACTTAATGACCTCTAAGTTGTGCTCAATAACGATCACAGTATTACCTTTGTCAACTAAGCGGTTCAAAACGCGCAGGAGAAGCTTGACATCTTCAAAATGGAGTCCGGTTGTAGGTTCATCAAGGAGATATAAGGTTTTGCCAGTGGCGATTTTGCTCAACTCTTTTGACAATTTTATACGCTGCGCTTCGCCACCTGATAGTGTCGTTGCAGATTGTCCGAGCTTGATATATCCCAAACCTACATCGTGCAGAAGTTTGAGTTTTCTTTTGATTCTGGGGATATTTTGGAAGAACTCACGTGCTTCATTTATCGACATATTCAGTATATCGCTGATATTTTTCCCTTTATATTTGATATCCAAAGTTTCTCGATTAAAACGTTTACCATGACAGGCATCACAGGTAATGTGAACATCAGGCAAGAAGTGCATTTCAATGCGCAGCAAGCCATCGCCTTCACATTGTTCACATCTGCCACCAGGTACATTAAAGGAAAACCTTCCAGGTTTGTAGCCGCGCACCTTTGATGCGGGTAATTGCGCAAACAATTCGCGTATCGGTGTCCACGCGCTCGTATAGGTTGCCGGGTTTGAGCGTGGTGTTCGACCGATCGGTGACTGATCTATGTTTACGACTTTATCGATATATTCCAACCCTTTGATTTCTTTGTGTTGTCCGGCTGGATACTTGCTATAGTAGAACTTTTGTGCCAGGGCGCGATATAAGGTGTCGACAATGAGTGTTGATTTACCAGAACCAGAGACCCCGGTTATGATAACAAGCAACCCCAAAGGGATTTCAGCATCAATTGATTTCAAGTTATTTGCCTGAGCGCCCTTTATGATAAGGCTACGCGCAGACCTTGGTCTGCGTCGCTCGGGTACTTCGATTTTTCTCTTACCCGAGAGATACTTGCCAGTTATCGATTTTCTGGTTCGGGAAATCTGGTCTGGTGTACCGGTAGCGACTACATGACCGCCCTGTTCACCAGCTCCTGGACCCAGGTCAATAATATGATCAGCACTGAGGATTGTTTCTGCATCATGTTCAACAACGAGTACAGTGTTGCCGAGGTCGCGCAGTGCTTTTAATGTATTGAGCAACCTTATATTGTCTCGTTGATGGAGTCCAATTGAAGGTTCATCGAGTATATAGAGCACGCCAACGAGCCCTGAGCCGATCTGGGTGGCAAGGCGGACACGTTGTTCTTCACCTCCAGCCAAAGTTTCTGTAGGCCGGTCTAAGGTGAGATAGTCAAGACCAACCGCGATGAGGAACTTCAATCGTCTTTTGATCTCTTTTATCATTTCACCGGCGATTTCCTGCTCGGTCGTCGACAATTCCAGATTCTGGAAATATTCATAGCTACTTTCTATTGATAGCTCAGTAACCTGAGCGACATTCTTGTGACCAATTTTAATTGCCAGACTTTCTGGTCTTAAGCGCGCGCCGTGACATAAAGGACATTTTGTGATGGTCATGAAATCTTCGATGTATTGACGGATCGCCTGAGATGTAGTTTCGTGATAACGACGCATCAGTTCTGGCACCACACCCTCAAAATATTCCTCAAACTCACCGCGACCCGTGCCATCAGTACGTACGTATTTTACCGTTATTTGTATATTGTCGCCATAAAGAATAGCGTCTCTCGTTTTTGCCCCAAGTTTATAGAACGGTATATCAAGGCTGAATTTCATCTCCTCAGCAAGTCCTGCGAGTTTGGAGCGACGCCAGTTGCTGTGCATGCCGTAGTGTGCTATGGCGCCTTGATTTATGGATAACTTTTTATTTGGGATGACCTTATCAGGATCGATTTCCATTTTTGTGCCTAAACCGTCGCAGGTTGCACATGCGCCATAAGGTGAGTTGAAGCTGAACATGCGTGGCGCGATTTCCGGATAGCTTATGGAGCAGTGCATACATGCGAGTTTCTGGCTAAACCTTATGGTTTCCTTTCCGTTGACAATAACTGTTAGGATTCGGTCAGCTTCTTTCAAACTGATTTCAATTGAATCAGCAAGCCGTTTTCTAATACCAGCTTTCATAACAAGGCGGTCAATAACGATTTCTATATCGTGCTTCTTATAACGCTGTAGTAGAGGAATTCTTTCGATTTCGTAGATTTTTCCATCAACCCTCGCTCTTACATAACCGCGTCGTTTAAGCCGGGCAATGAATTCTTTGTATTCGCCTTTGCGACCACGCACCACTGGTGCTAAGACTTCGATCCTTGAGTTGATTGGCAAAGCCATAATTGCGTCGACTATCTGATCAGTTGTCTGGGATTGAATTTTGCGTCCGCATTTATAGCAATAGGGGGTACCAATGCGAGCAAATAGAACCCGTAGA
>JAUWGT010000179.1 GCA_030606265.1 Candidatus Stahliibacteriota bacterium
CCCATCAGCATTACCTAAGGTATCAATAACCTGACAATCACTAAAAACCACACACGGCTCAACCGGCACCACACAAACCGAATCAATATACATAATATATCCCCGCGCCATCACCGCATACTTTAAATAACCCGCCGACTCGGTCCGCACACCAACCGTCAAAACCCCACCACTGACTGACCCACGCACAAAAGTCTCCCCAGGCTTGTAAAAAACCATATCGACTACCCGACTACTCACGATCCCCGGGTTTATGCTTATCGTATCATAACCAACATGGAGTGAACCTGGCTGGACAATCAAAGAATCAAAATGACGTGGGTTTGTATTCCACAAAGCGAGCGTGGGGTCACCTAAGAGAGAAATAGAAAACTGGTGTACACGATGCCAATTATTGATCTGCGCATTACCTATATAGGTTGCCTTAGCCACTGCAAGGGCTTGGCTAATCGTACCTGTGAATAGATTACTATACATTACTTTCATGTATTCTTTGTGGATACTTCCTTCGCTCGAACTTGTCGGACCAATATAGCACATACCACCACCATTTGGATTCATCACCCAGTGTTCGCCCAAACAATCAGATTGAAAAGGGTTTGTATAACAGGTTACAACAACCATCAAACCATAAAGCGGAGAATTAGTCAAAGAATCAAAATAGAAATTGTCTATGTAAACTTTGGGCCAGGCATAGTGGATGCAAAGATTATTCACATCACCATGGCCTATGCCTGTAACTATACCAAACCCGGCATGGATCGAGTCTTTCAAAGACTGAAGCGTCAGGTTATTGAGCGTTTCATCAAGAAAGGATTTCGTGAAATGCAGGGGTAAGCGCAATGCAAGCTCATAGGCATATGGTAAACCAGGCCAGTTATTATCAAGGTTTGAGCTGAAGAAAAGTGCTTTGGTCTGCATCTCTGTATTGGTTGGAAAAAGATAGGCTTTGACTTTGTCAAGATAGTCCAGCACTTCGACACTTGAATTCGTTGGAATACGACCAACAAATACTTCAGGGTAGAAATCAATAGAGTCAGCCACCTCACCGTATCTTTCATCACCATCAAAATTCCAATCCCCGTCAAGATCTGAATAGTACAGATCCGAGGAAATCGGCAACCAGAGCTGTGAGTAGATAACCGTTCTATCAACCCAGATAAATCTGGTCGGCACGACCGGTGTATCACCGCCTAAAAGAACAAAAACCGTCCCCCATTTATCATAGGCATCCTTTATGAAATGACGGATCCTTTCTGCATCATCAACGCCTGAGTAGTATTGACGTATCCAGGCCATCTGCTTCACCACCGTATTGATACCAGCATGCTTCTTGAATTCAGCAAAACTTTTATAGGCGCTGAACTGTGCATTATCAGTAATGATCACGAGATCAACCGGTGGACCCAATAACGAAGGTAAATCAGTAGGCAATGAATCATAAGGGTTATCCTCAACCCTGATAACCGGACAATACCGTGTGCTTTTTACAGCATTTTTATTCTCGACAAAATTAAGCAGAAAATCATTGAATACGCCTTTGCTTAAGTTCGTTGTTCTGCGTGGTGCAATACCTGGTGGACAATACTCAGTTAGAGCATCAAGAACGAGATTCTCCAGAACATACAGTTTCTGGTTAACTGGGTCATATCTAAATGGACACACGGTTATCTGGAATATCCGGAAACCCCGCATATTACCACAGTGAAAATCAATGACTGGATTAACCGGGAATGATGTTGGCGACGAATATGCCCCTAAATCAGGCGGCGTGAAAACCAATACTGTCTCCAGAGAAGTCTCTTGCTGTTTTGGATAAAGCCGACATGAACCAGGGATTATACGCCAGGTCTGTTCCAGAATCCTTATTTCTCGCACTTTTTCATTTATTGGTATCACGTAGGTGCACACATAGGCTGGAGTTTCTGGAAACCCTGGCTCGCCAGGCAAAACAACCGGCTGATCAACCAAGATACGGTCAAATCCGCTGACTTGCTCTATATGATAGTCTGTTTTATCGAGCGGGATTTCAATCGTAAATCCACTCAGACTACTGAACAGCATGAGTATAGCAAGTATATGTTTCATCACTATAGTTAATTATAAAAATAATAGGTGAGTTGTCAAGACTTTAATCGAGCTATCGTGTTGACATTGTTAATGATTTCTATATAATTATCGCATGAAAAGAATTCTTTTTCCCTTTACAATAACCATTATTTTGGCTATTTTATCAATGGTCAACGCGCAAACCGACGTGTCAGGCTCAGCAAGTACTGATATCCCCATGAGTGGACTCGATAAGCCGATAATCTCGGAAGAATATATCCTCATGCCTGGCGACAGACTACTTGTAACGATAACTGGTGCAACAAACTATTCTTATACGGCTAACGTTACCTATGAAGGTAAACTCACGATCAAGATACCTGTAAGATCCGCACCAACGGCACAAGGCGTGTATGTACCCCAATATGATATTGTAGCCGCAGTACCAGTATATAACCTGACTCTCAAAAGCACCAAGGATTCCCTGCGCCATGTCTTCTTAAAGTATTTCAGAAACATCAAGGTTGACATAACGTTGCTTGGCATGCGCCAGTTTACGGTCTTTGTTGTTGGTGAAGTCAAACGTCCCGGCATGGTCCGAGCCTATCCAGTTGACCGCGTATCAACCGTGATAAAACGAGCCTGGGGCATAACGACTGTGGGCTCCCGTTCAAAAATCGAGTTGAAAAGAAAAGGCGAGCTGTATGAAATTGCCAATCTTGAAGAATTTGAAAGAACCGGCAATACCGAGGTTAACCCTTATGTTCAGGACGGTGACCTCATAATCGTGCTTCGTATGGAAAAATCAGTGATCATAAGAGGAGCGGTGTTTGGCAAAAGAGGATATGAGCTACGGGTTGCAGAACTTACTGCCGCGCGCGAGCGAACAAGTGAAGGTCTCTATGAAATTGATCAAGGAGAACGGGTCTCTGACTTGATTCCAAAGGCTGGCGGTGTTACACCGTGGGCTGATTTACAGAACGCGTACGTAGAAAGAGATACTGCAAAAATACAGATTGACCTTGTTCGGGTATTTGAGGATGAAAATAACAAGGATAACATCATACTCGAGGACGGGGATGTCTTGATCATCCCGTCGTTGAATGCGATAGTCTATGTTCAGGGACAAGTGGCTAACCCTGGTGCCTTTGCTTTCCAGCCTAACCTAAAAGCAAGTGATTATATAGGCTTGGCTGGCGGGCCCATGGGCGATGCCCACATGTCCGGTGTAACCATCTACCGTGATAAAGAAAAACTTTCCGGCAAAAAAAACCCCATTATTGAACAAGGAGATAGAATAATGGTACCGCGCCAGATTTTCAAGTTCTGGCAAGACTATGTTGAAATAGGTGCGGTCTTTGCATCACTCTTGATAGCATATTTAACGCTAACAGCTAATTAATTTGAGCTCCTTGGTTTGAAGGATAAAAATCATCATACTGACGCCAAAATGGCAATCATTTTATTACAAGACTTTTTTATTACTAAGTAATTAAGAGGAGGTTAATATGGCCATCCTACTTATTCTCTTGCTGGGGATAATAGAGCCACCGGGTAAACCCCTGGCAAAAGACGCACCAAACGATGAAGGTAGTAAGATCATGCTCACATGGCAACCAACCCCACAAACCGATGAAATCGATGGCTATGATATATA
>JAUWGT010000017.1 GCA_030606265.1 Candidatus Stahliibacteriota bacterium
AGGGAAATGAAAAAGTATATTGAAGTGGTTAGCTTCATCGGAATTGTGATGTCGGAGGAAAGAATTGATATGAATACACCTATTAAGAATCTGCTGGATGGAATAAAAAGACAAAAGGCAAAGGTAGTTAAAAACGACCATAAAGTTGGAACAAAAAATGAATTATCCTGAGAAGTAAATTTGATTGAGATGAGCAAAGAGAACCAAAAATTCATTTCTGCCTTTTTAACACGGTTAGAAAAAGAAATAATACAGGGTCCGATTGATAAACTCAAAAATAAAACTAAAATTAATAAATTTTATGAAAATGATTTGAATGCACTCATCAAAATTCTGAAACAAAATCGTATCCTGCCAAAAACTATCTCATTTGGCAATGAGCGTTATGAAATATTAAAAAAAGCTTTTGAGGATGTTATGTCAAAACTTACACCGTTAATGGCAAAGATATCCAAAACCGACACCCTCATCGACCAAATTATCTATAAACTTTATGGTTTGGCTAAAGAAGAAATAAAAAGAATTGAGGAATCACTTGGCAAATTTACAAATGCAAATGGTTAATAACATGATCTATTTCCGTAAATTCTTTGAAGACTTGCCTTTTTTCAAGGCTATTGAGACTAAAAGCGACGATAACAGCAAGAGGCTTTGTACTTATTTAAAAGATCCCACGCAGGTAGTATTTCAACAAGAAATTGATAAATGGCTCAAAATCGCTTATGAGCATAACATTGTAGATAATTTTAAGAAGCGTTTGTCAGGTAACGTAACCTTCATTGGTTTGCAGTGTATATTAAACGAACTAATGGTAGCGTATTTTGTTCATGTTGAGCTAAAAATGAGAATTAAACAATACAGCCCAGCTGTAAAAAATAATAAAATGGCCGATTGGCTTTTCGAAAAGGACAACCAGGCGATGTATGTTGAAGTGAAAACGCCGTGGGAAGAAAGGAGAGAAGGAACCTTTGGCTATTCGCAATATGATAAACTATTTGAATCAATAAGAAAGAAATATAGTCAAAGACCTAAAAACAAAGAACCGTTTGTGATTTTCATAACTGATGAGTTAAATTTATCACCTGCTGTCCATAAACCCGCTGTGAGAGAGTTGACAGATGCTTTATATGGAAAAAGGGCAATTGTCTTTCATGAGTTTAATGGCAAATCTTTGAAGCAACCATCCTATGAAGTGGTTGATAGAAGAAGTATATTCCAGCAAAACATCCGCCGGAATTTAAGCGGTGTGGCTGTTTTGAAATTTATGGTCTGGTTTGATGATAACCTGATGAAAGACATTGGTAAACATCACTTCATCCTTTTCCACAACCCATATTGCTTTAAGGAATGCAGACTCGATCCAGAATGGTTCAAACCTTTCAAACAATATGTGCCGAATTTCGAAAAAGGTAAAATGGAATGGCTAGACACGAATGCCTGTTAGCATTGATACTATCAGTATTATTTGTATAACTAAATATGTTGATTGAATTACGCAAGGTGCGTAAAATTGATGGGAGTATACACAAGATGGTGGATTGAGAAGAAGGAAGTAGCATTCTATGATAAATACACGTTATTGCGATTTGTCGACAAAATGCTAATGCGCCAAATTCCGTATCGTTTATATCATTGCCTGATCCCTATGATAATATGAAGATAGTGATTTAAATGAAGAAAACCAAACATGAAAAGGCAGTCAGCAAATTAGCACGGGTTGTACTCGATGCTGCAGATAAGAGGGCTGGTGATATCATAAAAAGTTACGTTGATGTGTCGGCGATGATGGCATTTAAGTTCTTAGCGGATGAATTACAAGCTGTCCGGGAGAGTTATGAAAAGGACTTTAAGGAATTCTGCAAGACCAATGGATTCACACAATATAAGGTCAAGGATATTGAGAGTGCAGCTATCGGGCAGATAGACCTGAATGTCTTCAAGCAGTACGTGACTATACTCAACATGCAGAAAGCGGTTGATGACTGGGTTAATCGTTTTCCAAACATTGCCCGGAAGTATGGGATTACAGTAGAGAATCCAATGGGTAGACCTATTGCAAGATTATTGCTGGGAAGGACCCGTGTTGAAGTTTGGCGCCGGGGCGAAGATTATGCGAATAAAGGTCGGGTAAGAATACTCGATTATGATGAAAATCAGGTAAAGGCAATCGTCAGTGGAACTCAGAATTATGAGGTTTTTTTGAAGCTCCTTGCCCGAGGTATGCGAAAACAGTGTACATGTCCCTATGCAAGTGGTGATGTTTGCAAACACATGGTTGCTACCGCACTTATCTGGGATAATATACGTGGCTTTGCACCTCTTGCTGAAGATAAAGTTGAGATGGAAACTATTCATCCGCCACCCATTTCACGCAAGCAAATCGCCGCATGTTATGCCCGACCATTGAAAGCCGACCTGGATATTATCCGCGTGGCAACAGATTACTACAATCTTTCACCAAAAGAACATGCTCGATTACCCAGGTGTCCGCGTATTGAAACGTATGAAAAGGTGCCGCTTACTTTGACGGAAGTAAAGGGATCCCTGAAGGAAATGGAAAGATGGACGAAAAGAAAGACATATCATCATTACTTCTGCGCTGGTGAAATGGCTGCAGCATTTTCAGAATTGTTGGATGTTATCTACTCTCGCTTGCCTGCATCAAAGCCTGATGAAGCCATCAGCATCGTGGCATATTGTGTTAACTGGCGCTATCGCAAATTCGAACAAGTGGCGGATGGCAGCGATGGCGTATGGATATTTCCAGTAGCTCGAATTGGCAGAATAGTTGCCTGGCTCCTGAAAAAATACCCTACACATCCTGCCTGGCAGGATTTCAACCGTACGATCGAAGATGTTGGTCATTGTTGGGGCGAGGAATTAAATACGGAGATCATTGCTAATTGGAAATATGCATGTTTCTAAGGTAAAACTATAGTAAGAACTGGAATCTGACACGTTATATGATAAGTGAAAAAGAAAGAAACAGGGTGAGAAAAGTGCGGCTTCATGAAGCCGCCGAGGAATTTGCGGAAAAAGTGGAAAAATATGTTAGTATCGTAGAAGTTAATCTTGTTGGCTCACACGCATCGGAAGATCCCTATCCCAATGATATAGATCTTGCTCTTTTTGTAGAAGATTTCAATGAATTTTCATCTATTGCCAAGTCAGCCCGGCAGATATCAAGCAGGTATCATGGGTGGGAAGTTTTTGTTTTTACAACCGAGCAAGAATATATGGGGCGTATCTGTCATCACAAAAAATGTCCAAGCAAGAGTTTTGATTGCTCAACGCCGAAATGTGGTGATATTGCGCACCTGAAGGTTGATAAGGATTTCCGATTTGATCTTCATTCATTTTTGATTTCGCCATATGAAGTACTTTTTGCCAGAGGAGACAAAAGCCTTTTTGAAATCTGGAGAGAGCATTTGAACATAAGGAGTACCCGCATGTATGAAATACTTAAGCCAGCAAAGAAGGTATGTATTGAGTGCGGCAGGACATTTACATTTTCTGTTGCTGAACAGAAGATATATCAAAAGCGTGGATTTTCTCCACCCAAGCGCTGTGAACGTTGTCGTCATTTAAAGAACCTGGGTTGAATTCTACAAAGACCAATTGAGGAATATTCTATTGTTTTTAGGATTACCCACAATGTCTGTTTTCCCTTTTCGTCATTCCTGCGAGAGCAGGATTCATGTTCTTCCCTTCGTCATTCCTGCGCAGGCAGGAATCAATAAAAAGAACCGTTAATGAGTGAACTTTATCTCTACATTTTAGCAAGTAGAAGGAACGGCACTTTATACATCGGTGTGACCAATAATTTGATTAAAAGGGTATATGAGCACAAAAATAATTTAGTTAAAGGCTTCACCCAGAAATATAATGTCCATAAATTGGTATGTTATGAAGTATTTGATAATGCGTACGATGCCATTACAAGAGAAAAACGGATGAAAAAGTGGAAAAGACAATGGAAAGTAGCCTTGATCGAAAAGGAGAATCCTAATTGGGAAGACTTATATGAGACGCTATTATGAGATTCTGGATTCCCGCCTCCGCGGGAATGACAAGAAGGAAGTCAGGGAATGACCCCCGTACAACTTCGTTCTACAGGGCGGGCATAAGGTGTCAGGGAGATAGTGTCTGGATTACCCGATCAAGCTTGTCCTCTGACTTGATCAGGGGATCAGGGAATGACCAGGGACAACCTCATTTTACAGGGCGAGCTGGAAGCGATACTGCGAGTCCCGCAATGACGATACTGCAAGCCCCGCCATTAAAGAGTAGCGGAGCGATACTGCGAGTCTCGACTAAAGGTCGAGATGATACTGCTTTTTTACTACTTCGCTATTTCAACGACTCTTTTTTCCCGTATCAAGGTGACTTTTATCTGGCCGGGGTATTGTGTTTCTTTTTCAATTCGACGGGCGACTTGCTGGGCTAGGCTTTCAGCTTCAATGTCAGATACCTTTTCAGGTTGGACCATTACTCTGATCTCTCGTCCAGCCTGTATGGCAAAAACCCTTTCCACACCGTCAAAAGAAGAAGCAAGTTCTTCCAATGTATTCAACCGTTTGACGTATGCCTCAATGGTCTCGCGTCTCGCACCGGGTCGAGAACCAGAGATTGAATCCGCTATTTCCACGATTCCCGCATATGCCGAAGCGGGGTTGATCTCTTTATGATGCGCTTCAATGGAATTGATAATGATTTCATTTTCGCCATATTTTCTTGCGATTTCAGCACCAACATGGGCATGTGAGCCTTCAATGTTCTTGTCACCTACCTTACCCAAATCATGCAGCAATCCGGCCCGTTTCGCAATCGTTGCATCCAAACCTAATTCCTGCGCAAGGAGTGCAGAGAGGTTGGCGACCTCTTTGGAATGCTGAAGAAGATTTTGACCGTAACTCGTACGGTATTTCATTCTACCCAGATAACTGATGACCTCTTGGCTAATGCCGATAATTCCCATTTCCAAAATCACATCTTCACCCGTGTTTTTTATTAGCATCTCGAGTTCACCACGGGATGCTTTGACGATCTCTTCAATTCTCGTTGGGTGTATCCGACCGTCAGAGATCAGCTTCTCCATGGCCATACGAGCGACTTCGCGCCGGATTGGGTCAAAGCAGGAAAGAGAAATGCTTTCAGGCGTATCGTCAATAATAACTTCAACCCCAGTAAGGTTCTCAAAAGATCTGATATTCCTGCCTTCTCGACCGATAATGCGTCCTTTCATTTCATCAGAAGGGATGCCAACTACTGAAATCGTTGTTTCTGCAGTATGGGAGGTGGCACAACGTTGGATTACCTGTGCGATTATCTCACGTGCAGTGACGTCAGCTTTAGCCTTAGCTTCATCTTTGATTTGATTTATCAATGCGGCAGCTTCATGTCTTGCTTCTGCTTCGAGGTTTTTCTTGAGGGTATTTTTGGCTTCTTCTTTTGACAAATTAGCGATTTTTTGGAGGGCGATATTCTGTTCTTGTATCATTTGATCAAAACGCTCTGATTTTGCATGGATGATACGCTCTTTGTTCTGGACATTGTGTTCTTTTGTCAGAAGCTCGTTTTCTTTATCCACAATGAGGCGTTCACGCCGTTCTAAAATAGTTTCTTTTTCAATAAAGCGCTTCTCGGCTTTTTCAAGCTCTTTTCTTTTAGAAGCAGTTTCTTTGTCAAACTTGAGCTTTTCCTGATACCACTGTTCTTTGGCAGTTATTTCAGAGGATTTCCTGTAGTTCTCCGCTTCTTTTCTTGCCTCTTCGATTATTTTTGCTGCTTCGAAAGAGGCATTACTCAATTTGCTCTTACCGAATTTTATATAAAAGTAAATCACTAAAGCGACGGCAACAAACAGAATGCCGACACTGATAAGCATTCCTGGTAATGTCATAATAACCCCTAACTTTTATAAATATAACTATCAAAATGTCCCCGCCTGTGTCGTGTGGGCAAAAGTCTATGAACCCAGGCTTAAGGTGGGCGCCTGTCGACTGTGGGAAATTCCCATAGCCGAACTAAGCTCCCTACAAATGGGTGTTGGCTCAAGACTAAATACCCATCACGAACACGGCAGAGAACGAATTAAGGAACAGCTTCGTCCAGTTTCAGGATTAGTGAGCTAATTCTTTCTTCCATTTCAGTAATCCTCTTCGTCTGCTGATCCTCACGCTGCATAAAATCATCCACCAAATTCAGACAAGCCAAAACAGCAATTTTGGTTGTCGATGGCAGCGGAAACTCCCGGTGGATTTCTTTCATTTTACTGTCCACTATTTCAGCAACTTCCTTTATTCGTTCAGGATTTAAATCATCAGAAATGACTCGATAATCATTTCCAAAGATTGCTACAACAATCTCCGTTTTCTTCAAGATAAACCTCAAATAAGAAGGTTGTCGATTTTCTCAATCAACATGTCAACCTTCTCCTTTATTTGATGACCACGAGAGGTAAGCTGGTTATTTTTTTCCTCGAGGTCTTCAACCTTCTGTTTAAGCTCGTTAATTGAAGAAATTAGTGCGTCTAATTTCTCTTCAAGTTTACTTAATTCATTCAATCTTACTCCTTTTTTCGTAATTTAGCTGCGAATTTTTCGGAGACGTCGTTTTCGATTTTAGTAATGAAGATGTCAATTTCTCTGTCAGTGAGTGTTCGATCTGGTGCTCTAAAATAGAGGCGGAAACCAAGATTTTTTTTGTCAGAGGGTAGATTCTTACCCTTGTAATAGTCGAAAAGAACAACTCTTTCCAGAATTGGACCGCCGACTTTTGCAATCAAGTTGAAAATAGCCGGTACCTCAATATGTTCGTTCAGTAAGAATGAAAGGTCACGGATACTGGCGGGAAACTTGGCTGGTGGGATATAGAATGCTTCTGAAATTTGGGGTAATAGTTTATCCCATGATAGTTCAATATAATAAAAGATTCCCTTACAGAATTTGTTGTCGATGCAGCCGATATAGCCCAGTTTTTTACCTGACAAGATGATGTTGACCACCTGGTTGAACCCGTATTTTCCAGTTGTTTTGAAGTGAACTTTCTTTATATGGAGTAGATCAAAGATACTTTCAACTACACCTTTTGCGTCATAGTAATCTATCGACTTATCATGTTGATTCCATGAGTCCGGATACTGCTCACCGCCGAGAACAATACCTATTCTCTTTTCCTGAAACGGTGCATCGGTGAGCAAAATATTGCTGATTTCGAAAAGTTTCAGGGACCGATTTCCTTTTGATAGATTATAATTCACGCAATCTAAGAGGCCCAAAAAGAGCGTTGGTCTGAGGGCATTAAAACGCTCGTTCAGAGGGTTCTGTATTCGTACAAATTTTTTGAATCCAAAATCTGAAAGCCTTTTACTGGCGGTTAAAGATAGATTATAGGTTTCGCTAAAACCTTGACCTATCAGGCAGTTACGTATTGCTTTTTCATGTATACGGGGTTTGTCTATCGTTACACGCCCTCCCCATCTTCGAGGCTCTGTTTCAGGTATTCGCATATATCCGTAGATCCTGGCAACCTCTTCATAGATGTCTTCTTCAATCTTTAGATCACGGCGATAGTGCGGTACCTTTGCAACAAGTGTTTTATCGCCAATTGCAGATACTTCGATTTTTTTAAGGATTGCTTTTATTTGTCGAGTTGTTAAATCAGTCGATAGTATTTTGTTTAATCGATCGGTTGTAAAGGTAATACTTGAGCTCTTCGCTTTATTGCCGGTACTGATGAACTCTTTCTCGTGCGCACCTGCATATTTTGTGAATAACTCACCGGTAATTGCTGATATCCTGTCGACTATGGCAATGTCTGCACCCCGTTCAAATCGGATTGATGCCTCTGTCAGTAGTCCAAGACGTCTTGATGTGTGAGCAATGCGTTTCGAATCAAAATATGCACTCTCCAGAAGGACTCTTTTTGTCGAGTTCGATATCTGAGCACGCTGTGCTCCGATAATGCCAGCGAGAGCAAGAGAGCCTTGATTATCAGCGATGACACAGTCGTTCTTGCTCAATTTTAGTTCAGTGCCTTCCAAGGTAATGAATTTCTCATCGGTTCGTGCTTTTCGTACAACAATACGATCTTTTATTAGATCCAAGTCAAATGGATGCAGCGGTTGTCCAGTTAGTAACATGATGGTATTCGTTATATCAACGATATTATTTACTGGGTTTATCCCTAAACAATGGAGACGCCATTTCATCCAGAAAGGCGATTCTTTGATCGAGATATTGTCGAAGACTCGTCCGGTGTATCTCGGGCACGCTTGTAGGTCTTTTAGTTCTATTTTAAACCTGCCGATTCGATTCGCTTGTTTTGGAATCGATGTCTGAATCATTGGATTACGAATGTCCAGACCAATTCTTATTTCGCGTGCAATGCCCTCGATAGACAGCCAATCCGGACGATTTGGCGTAGTGCCCATATCCAGGACCAAGTCATCAAAGAAGTCCTTGAATAACTTGCCGGGTTTACCTTTTTCTAAAATAATGACCCCAACAGATTTCTCAGCTAGTCCCAATTCTTCTTCGCTAACCAAAATACCTTGCGATTTTATGCCGGCGAAATTCTTTTCCACTATTTTCTGATTATTTAAGGTCTTACCGGCTGGAACGATCAGAACATTATCACCGGCTTGAAGATTTTTTGCGGCTGTTACAATTTTTGAGTCTCGGTTGGTCCTTACCTGCAAAATACTTAGATTGTTGAGTTTAGGATGTGGAGCAATTGAGTTAATCCTTCCGATAATAACATGCTCAGGTGCGAGGCTTTTTTCTTCTTCGACCTCAAGTCCTAAATCCAGCGAACATCGTGTAATGTCTTCTGGATTTAGTTGTGTTCGAGTGAGCTCTTCAAGCCATTTCACGGTAACTAGCATGTAACCTCGTTTTCGCTTCGTGTGATCATATTAACGAAGTTAATCAAAATTGCTCCAGAAATCTAATATCGTTGTTAAAAAATACCCTTATATCATCAATAATATATTTTATCATTGCAACTCTTTCAATACCCATACCCAATGCATAACCTGAATACTTTTTTGTTGATATCTTAACATTTTTCAGAACCTGAGGATGGACCATACCACATCCTCCGAGCTCAAGCCAACCACTATTACCGCATACTGAACAGCCTGATCCGCCACAAACCGCACAGCTAATAGCTAGTTCACCAGAAGGTTCAGTAAAAGGGAAGAATGACGGTCTTAGTTGATATTTTGTCTTAGGACCGAAGAGAAATCTTACGAATTCACTTAATAACCACTTGAGCTCTCCAAATGACACGCCTTTGTCCACATACAAAGCCTCAATTTGATGGAAAACAGGTGCGTGGCTTGCATCAAATGCATCATACCTGTAGCATCTTCCTGGGCATATTATCTTAATTGGAGGTTTTTGATTCTCCATTACCCTTATTTGGACTGGTGAAGTATGGCTACGTAGAAGAAGGTCTTCCTTGATATAAAAGCTCGAAAACATATCACGTGCTGGATGATCTCGTGGGATGTTCAGTGCTCCGAAATTATACCAGTCATATTCTATTTCTGGACCAGTGGCAATGGAAAAACCAAAATTTGTGAAGAACATTATCAGCTCATCGAAGATTTTGGAAATCGGATGGACGTGTCCAACATAAGGTTTTTTACCAGGTAAGAGAAGATCAATCATGTCTTTGTCCTTGCTTTGAAACTTCTCTAAGCGCTGATGCAGTTCCTGGTTGATTACTAGCTTCAGTTGGTTGATTTCATTGCCGAAAATGCGCTTTTGCTCAACTGGAAGTTGAGCGATTTCTTTGAAAAGTCTGTTTATTTCACCTTTTCGACCCAAATACTTTATTCTCAAGCCTTCCAATGCATTTTTGTCTCTTGCTTTTGCGAGCGAGGCTTGTATTTGTTCCTGGAGTATTCTGAGTCGTTCTTCCATGAAGGCTTCTACCTGTTATTAGCTCTTGCACAATTGGACAAGATCACTGAACTCATCCGGATGCGAGTATGCAATAGCAGCTAAAGTCTTTCTATCCAGTTCAATGTTGTGCTTTTTCAAGGCGTGGATGAATTGTGAGTATTTCATATCCTCATCTTGTAAGGCAGCACTAATTCGGGTGATCCAGAGAGATCGAAAAACCCTCTTTTTACGTTTTCTTTCACGGTAAGCTGAAACCCATGCCTTCATAACCGCTACCCGAGCAGTTTTATACAGCTTGTGTCTTGCTCCCCAGTACCCCTTTGCTGCCTTTAGCCACTTCTTCCGCCTCTTTCTTGTGTACGGCACATTCCTAGTTCTTGGCATCGTAATATCTCCTTTCTAAAATTATAGTCATTTTACAAATTTTGTCAATTGTTGCTAAATTATGCCTTTTACCCGTTTTTTGTCACCTTTTGCCAGTGTGGTTGATTGGCGGAGTCTCCTTTTTCGCTTCTTTGATTTTGAGGTAAGATTATGACCCTTACCGGCTCTCCTCCTTGAAATCTCTCCACTTTTTCTCTTTTTTACCCTTTTTGCCAAACCTCTCTTTGTTTTCTGTTTAGCCATTAGATCCTCTCTTTTTCTTCTCAGCAATAAATGTAACATACAGTATATTATGCTCTTGTTTTGGTTGTTTTTCCACTTTGCCGATCCCTTCAACGTCTAGTATTACTCTCTCCAGAACTTTTCTCCCCAGATCAGAATGTAACATTTCCCGACCACGTAGACGCAGAGTTACCTTGACTCTATTACCATCTTCAAGCAATTCCTTTACTTTTCCTAGTTTGACTTGATAATCGTGTTCACTAATCTTTAGAGACATTCTCATACCTCGGGCTGAAGTCCGATGTTGATGTTTACGTGCTATTCGTTCTTGTCGTTTTTTCTCATATAAATACTTGCCAAAATCCAGTAATTTGCACACTGGAGGTTTGGTATTTGGTGCAACTTCAACAAGGTCTAATTTCTTTTCTTGAGCCATGCGCATGGCATCATTTATATGAAATTCACCAAGTACTTCGCCATCAGCACTTATCAACTTGACTCTCTGAGCCCGTATTCTTTTGTTCACTCTTGGAATTTGTTTAATCGTTACCTCCAAGGTCTTTTTTTATAAGATTCAAAAAATCCTTTAACTTCATTATACCAATATCTCCTTTACCATGTTTTCTTACTGAAACAGTAGTATTATCGACTTCCCGTTTACCAACAATTATAATATATGGGGCTTTTTGTACTTCAGCTTCTCGAATTCGATAGTTCATTTTCTCCGATTTATCATTCAATTCTACTCTTAGCTTATGTTTCAGCAATCTTTTTAATACTTTGTTCGCATACTTGTTCTGTTTGTTTGTAATGGGCATGACGACAACCTGGACTGGTGATAACCATAAGGGAAAAGCGCCCTTGTAATGTTCAATCAGACAACCAATGAATCGTTCTAATGAACCATATATCGCCCGGTGGATGGCAACGACTTCTTTGTGCTGACCATCTTTGTCCATATATTCGATTTTGAAGCGCTTTGGCAGGTTGAAATCAAATTGGATTGTCGTGGCTTGCCACTCCCGACCGAGGGCATCGAGTAGTTTTATGTCGATTTTCGGTCCATAGAAAACTGCTTCACCCTGTTTTCTTGTATACTCCAGGTTCATTTTATCGAGTGCTGAGACAAGACCCTTCTCAGCACGCATCCATTCTTCATCACTACCCAGGTATTTTTCTTTATTATGCTGCCCACGTACGGAAAGCTCGATTTTATAGTGGTCAAAACCGAATTTCTTCAAGATTTTCAGGGTTAGTTCCAAAACCTTGCAGAGTTCATCTATAATTTGACTTGGTTGACAGAAAATATGTCCATCGTCAATAGTGATCCCCCGTACACGCAAAAGGCCGTGGAGAGTCCCGGAGAGTTCATTTCTGTAAACCTGTCCCAGTTCTGCGTACTTGAGTGGTAAATCCTTATAGCTCCTTACCTTTGATTTGTATATCAGAATATGCCCAGGGCAATTCATTGGTTTAAGGATATATTCTTCATTCTCCACAGGTAGGATAAACATATGCTCGTGATAGAAATCGTAGTGACCTGATTGATGCCAAAGATGACCACGAGCAATATGGGGTGTGGAGACTATTAGATAACCGACATTTATGTGTTCCTGCAACCAATATTCCTCAATGAGTCTCTTAACCAACGCACCTTTTGGATGCCAGTAGACTAATCCTGAACCAGCTTGTTCGAAGATTGAATAGAGTTCCAGTTCAGTGCCCAATCTACGATGATCGCGTTGTTTGGCTTCTTCGAGTTTCTTAAGGTAAGCCTTTAACTCTTTGTTGTCTGGAAATGCAATCCCGTAGATTCTTGAAAGCATGGGTTGATCAATATCACCCCGCCAATAAGCACCAGCAATACTTAGCAGTTTGAACGTCTTTATATAGCCAGTGTTTGGAACATGGGGACCTGCACATAAGTCAATAAAGTCATTATTTCGGTAAAGAGTGACTTCTGGGTCTGGGATAGCCTTTACCAGCTCAACCTTATATTGTTCTTCCCTTCTATTGAAGAATTCAATCACTGCCTCTTTTTTCATGGTGATGCGCTCAAAAGGTATGTTCTTAGCGATTATTTCAACCATTTTCTTCTCGATCTTTTCGAGATCTTCCGGAGAGAAACGTCTCTTAGTATCGAAATCATAATAGAAACCCTGATCAATTGCCGGTCCAATAGCATATTTTGCCTCTGGGAACAAAGATTTTACTGCCATCGCCATGATGTGAGAAGCAGAATGCCAGTATATCTTTTTGCCAATATCCGATGAGAAATTAATGAGTTCAAGCTGACAATCATTGGTAATTTCCTTTGAAAGATCGCAGAGCTTACCATTTAACAGTGCTGCAATAACCTTCTTATCCGTAATCAAATCACTGATACACGAGCCTTTTTCGACCTTGAAATTCTTCCTTTTAAGCTTGACTTTAACCATGTGTCAATTATAGATTATTTTTCTAATTTGTCAAGAGTTAGACAGGAGAGCTCTGAAAAAGTAGTTATCGCTCTCTTGACTTCCAGTGTTCTTTGACTATAATCAGCTATGGGGTATGTAAAATATACGTTTATTGCCCTAATTGGCTGGGGATTTTGGGCAATTGGCAGTAAGATAATGACCCATTATTTCAACACTTCAAGCACTGCATTTTGGATCTCTCTTTGGGGGATCATCTTTTTGTCGATATACCTTGGTTTTCATAGGGATTTGATGGTAAATAGACACGTCCTGTATGCTATACCGATTGGATTAGTCTCTTTGGTTGCAATACTTGGCTTCTACAAAGCACTGAAAATTGGGCCTGCTTCAGTAGTTGTTCCTCTCACAAATATGTATGTGATCTTTCCAGTATTGTATGGATTCATATTCTTGAAAGAGACAATAACTACAATGAGAGTCTTTGGCATAGTTTTTGCTATTCTGGCAACGATTCTCCTCTCTTTGTGAAAGTAATAATCTACGAAGACAATATTGAGCACTTTGATCCATTGATAAATTTCTACCCGCAATTTTCGCTACGGGTTGGGATGAGAACAGTCAGCGAAAACACAGCAGATTTTTTCAAACAGGCTAAAATAAGTTATGTGACACGCAAACTGTTTGACAATAAGAAGATTGGAATCAGTGGTCCAGCTTTGTACCTTTCAGCCCGTGCGATAATCAGTAAGCGCATTGTTATATCTGGTAAAGATACGCAATTTTTAATTGGTTCCCAGCCGATCGGATTTTTCAAGCAAAAACCACCTTTTCCACAGAACTTAGAGGATATCAAAAAGACGCTTAAAAAAATAAAGACTACGCGGGACATAGATGGCTTTTGCCTGGACAAATTGTGGGATTTAATAAGACTAAATAGTGTTGTCTTAACCTATCAGTTCAAGTATGCGAAAGCAAAGCACAAAATCCCCAAACACGTTTATATAATCGGTAGAAAGAATAAAGTGTTCGTAGGACAAAAGGTTCATATCCATAAGTTTGTTACTATTGATGTTTCCAATGGCCCCGTATACATTGACAATGATGTTACTATCAGACCTTTTTCAACTATCGTAGGTCCTTCTTATATAGGTCCCGGTTCAATAATAGATCGTGCAAAGATTATTGAATCTAGTATAGGACCATCATGCCATATCGGTGGCGAGGTTGAGTCCTGTATATTTCAGGGCTACAGTAATAAGAATCACGAAGGGTTTATTGGACATTCATTCATTGGAGAATGGGTGAATTTAGGTGCGTTGACAACAAATTCCGATCTCAAAAACAATTATAGTTCAGTACGCACCAAGATAGGTACAAAAGAACTCGATTCAGGCATGAAAAAACTCGGTTGCTTTATCGGAGATCACACAAAAACAGGTATTAGTACCTTGATCCCAACCGGTGCTATCATCGGTTCGTTTGTGAACTTCTTTGGTGGTGGTATGATGCCTAAATACATCCCGGGTTTTAAATGGTTAAGTACTACCAAGCAAGAGAACTACGATTTGGCAAAAGCCATTGCTACTGCAAGGATTGTTATGCAGCGGAGAAATATCAAGATGTCCACTCATTATGAGGAGCTAATCAGAACATATTACAGATGGCAAAATTCGTTGTAGCAATCGATGGTGGAGCCGGTTCAGGCAAGAGTACAACCGCCAGAGAACTTGCCAGAAGGTTGAATTTTTTTTATCTTGATACCGGTGCAATGTATCGGGCGATTACATTGAAGTACCTACAACGAGATGGTGATAAAAACAACATTGATACGGGTTTGGTTAGTGAAATAATAGCATCAACGACTATTGATTTGCGACTAGAGAACAGTATGACACGCGTATATCTCGATGAAAAAGACGTAACTTTAGAAATAAGAAAACCTCAAGTAAATGATTTTGTCTCACAAATTTCCGCTATTCCAGCAGTACGTAAATGGATGGTTGAAAAACAACGTGAAGTTGCTAAAGGAAAGGAAGTAGTCTGTGAGGGTCGAGATATTGGGACAGTTGTTTTCCCAAATGCACAGGTTAAGATTTTCATGCAGGCTGATCTGGAGGTGAGGGCACAAAGAAGACGAAAAGAGTTATCCGAAAAAAATATAGAATCAAATTTCAATGAAGTTAGAAAAAATCTGAAATTTCGCGATAACTATGACTCAAGCAGGCAACATTCACCTTTGAAAAAAGCTGAAGATGCTATTGTTGTTGATACAACAAAGTTAACAATTGAACAAGAAATCAGTTTTGTTGAGAAGATAGTACGGGAGAGGATGACCAGACATAATTGTGCCCCGTAATTCGTATTCTTTAATAGTAGAGACTATCATAGCGAAATAATCACTAAGTAAAAAGTACTTGACAAGCTACCTGATTTGTGTAAAATACAGTATGTAGTCCTGGATTTTATACAAAGGGGGTAGAAATGCGTCAAAGAACATTAGGTCCAGTGAGTGCACAATTAATATCTTCTTTATATGATTTGGATAAAACGATATTTACCGTGACTGATGTGGAAAATATCACGGGGCTTAAAGGGAATGCCGCAACCGATTTTACAAGTGAGTTAATAAAGCGAAATATAATAGCTCGTCTGAAACCTGGTAAATATGTCATAATTCCGCACGAACTTGGTCAGGATGTTAGTTATATTGGAAACTGGTACGTGGCAGCAAGAGAAATCGTCAAAAGTCCTCATTATTATATTTCATATTATAGTGCTATGGATATACACAATATGGTAACACACCCTATTATGAAGGTATATGTGACTACACCAAAAAGGGAATATAGGAAGAAGAGAATTGTGGGAAATGCTACTTTTGAATTCATCCTTGCAAATGTAAAATCTGTCTGGGGAATAAAGAATTTCTGGGCGACCAAATCTGAACAAGTAAGGGTTAGTGATATAGAGAGAACGGTTATTGATTGTTTATATCGACCAAAATACTGCGGTGGTGTTTTAGAGATTGTAAGAGGTTTATGGATGAAGAAGCAAGAAATTGATTTCGAAAAGCTTCTTGATTATGCAGTAAAATTCAAAAAAATTGTTGTTATCAAAAGGCTTGGATATATATTAGAAAGTCTAAACCTACAAGATGCCGGTGATTTAGCAAAATTGCGCATGTGCATAAACAATAAATATTATGTATTAGATCCATTATTGTCTACTAAGGAGACATATAAGAACTCCTGGAAGCTGATTGCTAATATCAGCCCAGAGGAAATGAAAAAGAGTGTGAGTACTTAAAATGATAGAATCTCGGAATTTGTTTAAATTAGAATCTAAATTAGGTGGCATACCGGTGAAGGCAATTGAAAAGGATTATGTGTTGTCTTGGATTCTCATCGGAATCGCTAAGTCCAAGCTGTTTGATACAGTATGTTTTAAAGGCGGGACAGCATTGAAGAAATTTTATTTCTCTGATTATCGATTTTCAGAAGATCTAGATTTTACGCTTTTAAAAAACATTTCAATAGAGAATCTTGAGAAGATGTTAGAAGAAGTTTATGAACATATTTTGGAACTTGTCAATATCAGATTAGCTCTAAAAAGCAAAGAAACACATATTAATAGCTATACTTTTTATATAAATTTCTCTGGGCCGTTAGGGGCTGATTTAGCAAGAGGAGAAATAAAAATTGATTTTACAATAAAAGAGAAATTAATTAACCAACCCATTATCAAAACACTTTTGCAGGAATACGATGAATACCATGACATACCTGAAGATATAAAATTTAGACTTTATTCACTGGAAGAAATATTTATGGAAAAAATCTTGAGCATTTTAGATCCAAGTAGAAAAGAACCGCGAGATATATATGATCTGTGGTATTTGATATCTAACGAGTGTTTTGAATCTCAGGATTTATGTGAGCAGATTAAGGAAAAGGGCATTTATAAAGGCTTGACCTCCTTTAAGATTCAGGACACTCTGCTAAGTAAGGAAGCTAATTATAATAGATTGTGGACCGAGAGACTAGCCATCCACATGATGGAATTACCGCCTTTCGAGAGGGTATATAGAGAACTAAAGAGATATCTAAAACCATTAAACCTGAAATTAGTTTAACGTAGTTCTTCTCCATTGGTCAATAATGTGATTTATGATATCTGGTTCTTCAGGGTTATACCACTGTAAACTCGGGATTTTGTTGAACCACGTTAGTTGGCGTTTAGCAAAATTCCGAGTTCGTCTTTTTGCTTTTTCGATTGTTTCCTCGAGGGATATATATCCCTGCAAATATTCAATAATCTCTTTATAACCGATTGTGCGCATCGCACTTGCTGTAGGATCAAATCCTTTTCTCAAGAGCTTTTTTACTTCATTGACCAAGCCTTGTTTTATCATTGCAGTAAAGCGTTCATTGATACTCTGGTACAATTCACGCCGGGGAAGGTTTAGACCAATATAGCAGGGTACGTACTTGGCTTTTTTTCTTTTTGTTTTGAGTAGTAAACTCAGTGGTGTGCCAGTCATTTCATATACTTCCAAGCCACGTATGATACGCTGTTTATCCTTCGGTGTGATTCTTTTTGCTAATTCCGGATCAATCAATAAGAGTTTCTTATAGAGATAATCAACACCGAATTTTTTCAAGGAATTCTGGAACTTCTTTTTTATCTCACGCTTTGATTCTGGTAATGCATGGAGCGGATGGAAAAGGGCTTTGATATACAAGCCAGTGCCGCCACAAATGATCGGTACTTTATTCTGCCCCATGATTTCTTCAACTTTTGCTTCGGCATCACGCGTGAATTGACCGCATGAGTAATTTTTGTTCGGATCAACAAAATCAATTAAATGAAACGTAGCCATCTGTTTTTGTTCTGGTGTCGGTTTTGCTGTGCCTATGTTGAGATACTTGTATATCTGCCGTGAGTCAGCCGATATTATCTCACCAGAGATTTTTCGAGCAATCTTAATACATATATTCGTTTTACCTACAGCAGTTGGTCCGATTATTGTGAGGATTTTCATCTTGGGGTAGTTATGGGTGTTGGCAGAACAGATTACCGTCTTTATAGAAACACTCCTAAGAGTGCAAACGTCTCGACGACTTGGTTATGGAAGAGGATGACAACGACGCCACCGATGCTCAAAAATGGACCAAAGGGTATTGGACTTTCTCGACCTTGTTTTGTTGAAACGATGTAGAGTATGCCCATGATTGATCCAGTTAGCGCGGCGCAAAATATCGTCACGAGGATAAATGGAAAACCTACAAAGGCACCGATCATTGCTGTCAGATAAACATCGCCGAGCCCCATTACTTCTTTTTTATATACCAGTTTGCCAATGACTCGAATCAAAAGTATCAAACCGCCACCAAAAAATAAACCAATCAACCCTACTTTAATATTGCCATTCAATAATTGAAAAATCAATCCAATGAATATCCCTGGTATTGCGGTAATGTCAAAGATCTCCTGGTGTAATAAATCAATACCCGATATGACGATAAGTGAACAGAAGAAGAACAAATAAAAGAAGAACTCCATCCCGATATCAAATTTAAGAAATAGCACGAGGAAAATTAAACCAGTGAGTAACTCAACGAGCGGGTAGTGAATAGATATTGGCTTTTTACATTCAGAGCACTTCCCTTTCAATAACAGAAAACTTACGATCGGAATATTTTCGTACCATTTAATAGGCTTTTTGCATTGAGGACAAAATGAGCCTGGTTTGACGATTGATCTACCGATGGGCATCCGGTAGATCAAGACATTCAGAAAGCTCCCTATAGTTGCACCAAAAAGGAAAGAGAAGATACAGAGTATTAACCTCAAAACTTCTTGTCTTTTAGGCTGAAGTACACTTCAAATGAATCGAGACATTTGTGTATATCGCCGAGGCTATTTGTGATTATATCGAGTAATTCAGAAACCGGATAGTCGTTCAATCTGGGTAGTACTAACGTTGCTTTCTTAACACCCCGCACAGCGGATGGCAAAATAATGTCTCTTTCTGCCAGGCTTATGAAAATGTCGGTTCTATTCAATGGATCCCGGTAGTCATTTTCTAGGATGATGCTATGTCCTATGTCAACCGTTGATTTTGTTAGACTGTAGAAGAGATATTTCAGTCTTTCAAGAGTTTTTCGCCCCGCCGGCGTTTTAAGTTGTTCCGGTATTTTGATGATTTTTGTGATTTCTTCAATATTATTCTTAAGGTTCTTATACAACGTGGTAAATGTCGGATAATCCATGCTAAATTATACAAACCTCGAGCATTTTGTCAATGGGACAGGATGAAAAACAAAGAAGGGAGAGTAAACTCCCCCTTCTTCAATCTGTTTCTGCTATGAATTATTTCTTTTTCTTTGTTACTTTCTTTTTCTTTGCTGGCTTCTTTTTCTTTGTTACCTTCTTTTTCTTTGTCACTTTCTTTTTCTTTGTTACCTTCTTTTTCTTTGTCACTTTCTTTTTCTTTGTTACCTTCTTTTTCTTTGTCACTTTCTTCTTTGCTTTAGTTTTTTTCTTCCTTGAACCGCTTTTCGGCATTATTGCCTCCTTTTATGGCATATTATAATCATAATTAAAATTTTGTCAAGAGTTAATTTTTACTACAACGAAAAAATAATTTATTTTTGCTGATTATTTATTAAAAAAACCGTGACTATTGACTTGTTGTTGAATCTGGTTATGATTTTTTATGTTTGTATCGATAGTCTTCTTTCTGATTGGTGTGAATAGTATACTGGTGGGCGAAATTGAAGGTGTGATAAGTCCGGCGAGTAGTTCATATTTCGTGCGCACGATTGCAGTTGCCGAACGAGAAGACGCAATCTGTTTGATCATGAAACTTGATACGCCGGGTGGTTTGGATGCTTCGATGCGAGCAATTACTAAAAAGATTCTTAATGCGAAAATCCCTGTCGTGGTATATGTCGCGCCCAAAGGAGCGCGCGCAGCATCGGCCGGTGTATTTATTTTGTACGCCAGTCATGTTGCCGCAATGGCTCCCGGGACAAATGTTGGTGCCGCACACCCGGTGAGTATGGGCGGTGAAAAACTTGACAGTGTGATGATCAGCAAAGTGACTAACGATGCAGTGGCCTATCTTAAGGCAATCGCCAAAGAAAAAGGCAGGAATATAGCTTGGGCAGAAAAAGCAGTTCGCGTAAGTGCTTCTATTGATGCAGAAACAGCAGTAAGAAAGAGAGTTTGTGACATGATCGCCGATAATATTGACGATTTGATTTTGAAACTACACGGTCGTATTGTGCAGATCGATGGTGAAGAAATTGTGCTGAATACTGAATCAAAGCCAGTGCAGAGTATCCCAATGACATTCAAGGAAAGATTATTATTGTTACTAACGAACCCTACGATTGCCTATATTTTATTGCTCTTAGGTGTTTATGGACTTTTCTTTGAATTACAAAATCCGGGTGCGATTTTTCCTGGTGTGGTTGGTGGGATATGTATTATCTTCGGGTTTTATGCACTTCAACTTCTGCCAGTGAATTATGCTGGTGTTGCACTGATAGTGCTGTCGGCGTTTTTGTTCATTCTAGAAATTTACATCACCTCGAACGGTATTTTAACGATTGGTGGCATAATTTCTCTGGTATCTGGTTCGTTGATTTTATTTGAGAGTGATGTAGCGTTTTTGAGATTATCATGGGAGGTTATTGTGATAGCGGTTATTATTATTGCAGCATTTTTTATCTTCATTGCAAGCATGGGTATCCGTGCGCAATTTACCAAGAAGGCAACTGGCAAAGAAGGATTTATTGGTAAAATCGGGGAGGCAAAGACAGATATTACTGTTTCAGGGGGGACAATATTTGTGCATGGCGAATATTGGAATGCAGTAAGTGATGTAACTATTAAGAAAGGAAGTAGGGTAAGTATTGTGAGTAGCGAAAACATGATTGTAAAGGTGGAAAAAGCTTAATAGTATAAGATTTCGAAAAAATTTAGAACAAACAAAAAAACGTGGTTATTATATTACTAATCAGTGCGTTTGAAACAACGCTCTTTCCTCAGAATCTATTTTTTGAGGAGTATTTGAATCCGGCATTGGAGACTCGTGAAGGTTTTCAGCTTGTCATGGGAACAGGGTCGAGGTTCGGGTTGCCCGAGTTGCGTACCTATTACGTGTATTCGACGATTCGATCATATCGTTTGAGCGCGCAAAGTTTTGGTTGTGATCTATACCGGGAGAATATGCTTAAGCTGGGGGGTTGTTTTGCGCTACGAAAAGTCTGGACAGTTGGGTTTAGCGTCGGTTTGTTTAATAATTGGGTGCAGGATAATTTCAACCGATTTGCTTATTCTTTATGCATTGGCAGTATTTTTCAAACTCGACCTATGAAGATCAGTGGCTGGTTAGATAATTTAAACATACCACGCTTCTCGAATGTTGATTATTTACCACTCACTTATTCTGTGAGGTTTGATTACCAGACAGAGCACAAAGTCGATGTTGCTTTTGCAGTCCGCAGCATGGAGAAAGACTTGCCTTTTTTTAATTTTGGTGCTGCTTTCTCTCCGTATAAGATGATCCGTGTTGGTGCGGGCGTTAATACAGATCCTGTTTATCTCGAATACGTCATGGAATTGAATGTTGGTGATTTCATATTTTGCTATTCAGGTAGCAATCAGCAGTATCTTGGTCTTTCCCACACATTCGATATCCGGTTTTGTCGATGATTATCTTTTTTCTTCTGTCTATTCTCTACATTGATGCTGATATCTTTGAGACTGATGAAGGAAGGGATTACGAAATTTTGCTAAGGGACTTAGAAATATTGCGTGATAACCCGGTTAATTTGAATTCGGCAAGTTTTGACGAACTCATCAGGATCCCTTATTTTTCAATGACAGATTGTATGAAGATCATTGATTATCGGAAAAAATACGGTTATTTCGATTCCGCACGTGATTTGCTAAAGATCCCCGGGTTTGACCACTTCTACCTTGAACAAATAAGACCTTTTATTACGGTCAAATCTAAACCGTTCAAAATAGACAAGCTAACAACGAGATTGCGGGCGAAGACAGTAATACCCGCGCAATCAGGTTCGACCGAGTATTTTACTAAATCGCAGTGTATTTTTGGTGAATATAATGTTTATTTTGTAAATGAAAGAGATCCGTATGAAAATTCTCTGTTTGACTACTGGGCTTCAGGGATAATCCATAAAGATGATCATCGAATTTTTGCTTTTGGAAAATACAATTTAGATATTGGCTCAGGTGTGATTTTATCACCGCTTGGTTCATTTTTTAGCACCGCGGATTTTCGAATATTGGTTAAAGAACGTGGTATACTACCATTTACTTCAGTACTGGAAAACAGTGGTTTTTTCGGCGCTGCCTTAAGCGATTCCCTTTTCATGCATTTCACCATTTTTTACTCAAATCAGAATCTTGACGGTCGTGTTGATTCATCTGGCTATGGGCGTTCATTTGACGTATCAGGTGAGCATACAGACTCGGCTTCTCTGGACCGGAAAGATAGAATCAATGAAGAGATATTAGGGTATGATCTGCAGTACAGGTTTAGTGATGTACTTATAGCTAACCGAACATATTTATGTTCTTACAACCCAGCATTTATTTGTTCTGATTCAATAACTGATTTCTACGGCGAGACATTTTGGATCACCAGTATTGGTATGAAATACTATAGTGATGCGCTTGTACTTTTCTCCGAGGTCGCCCGAACTTATAAAGATCGAATAGGCGGGCTATTTGGTTGCATTGGTTTTGTTCCGCATTTTGATATAGAACTTGCCGGTAAGTATTTTCCAGCCGGATTCTATTCACCCAAAGGTGTTGAAGCTAATGATAATTATTACGGTGGTGTATTAAACATTACTAACCATTCTAGGTACTTGGATTTCGGGATCGCCCTCACCCTTGACTCTAAACTCGATGAGGATACTGTTAAGTATGGCCTGCGGGTAAATGTCGAAAAGAGTCTCGGTGTACTCCATGCGAAATTTCAGGCGCGCTGCAAATATACATCACAAACGATCGATCTGTCTGGTTCAAGGGTATTCATACGCCTAAAACCGATGAAACACCTGTTTTTCGATTTGAGGCTTGAAGAGAAATATGTTTTTGAACCGGACACGATTGAAAAGGGAATATTCGGTGGTCTTGAAATTGGTATTGAAATCGGCAAGGTGCGTTTGCGTGCAAGATATGGTTTATTCAAGACAGATTCATATGCTTCAAGACTTTTTGTTTATGAAGTAGATTTACCCGGTATTGTAACCAACCGCATGCTTTATTACCAAGGTAATTGCGGGTTCCTGTATCTTTCCTTCAAGCCGATAGATTTTTTGAAGCTGACTGGTAAGTATTCAATGATTAAACGGGATACACTCAGGCAGCAGCAAGTTGGCGCCCAACTCGATTTCAGACTGTAATCGAGGGTTAAAGAAGAAGTATTCATAGCTGTTTTTGCGACACTTGTCATTGCCTTGACAAGATAATATATTCAATTATACTCGAAAACTGTGGAGCAGAGAATCATCGACAAACTAAAAGAGATCAAAACACCTTACTATCTTTATGATCGTACGATAATCGAGAATAATGCTGAAACTCTCTTGGGTCACTTCGAGAGATGTGGGGCAAAGATCTTTTTTGCGGCAAAGGCAAATACCGCATTATATATCCTTGATATCATAAAAAGCCAGAAACTTGGTGCAGAAGTAGTGTCACCTGGTGAGATTTTTGTGTGTCTGAAAGCCGGGTTTACTCCTAAACAGATACTCTATAATAATATTGCACGCAAGGCGAGTGATGTCATGTATGCAATAAGAAAAGGTGTACTTTTTTATAATTTTGAGGCGATTGACCAGGCATTGGTTCTTGAACAGTGTGCAAAAAGGCTACGTAAAAAGATAAAGGTTTTTGCACGTATTAATCCTGGTATCTTCCCAAATACTCACCCGCATCTTTCAACTGGCGCACCGTCAAGTAAGTTTGGTATGGAAATAAATCAGCTCAGCGAAATTGTTAAAGTGATAAAGCATTTCAAATACGCGGAATTTGTTGGCTTGCACTCTCATATCGGCTCACAGATACTTAGTTCCACACCTTTTGTCAAAGGTGTACAAAAGGTAAGCGATTCAATAGGATATCTAAAAAGCCATCAAATTGCCGTTGAATATGTAAATCTCGGCGGGGGTTTTGGTGTGCCTTACCACCCAGATGAAAAACCACTTAATTTCAGACCCATTATAAGTGCTTGTGAAAAACTCGCTAAAGCACATGGCGTAAAGATTTTTCTTGAACCTGGTAGGTTTATAGTCAGTAATGCCGGTTATATAATAAGCGAAGTTATCTCAATTAAGAAAAGAAAAGGCATGCCGCTTTATATACTTGATGCTGGCATGACTGAAAACCCAAGACCTGCATTATATAAAGCATATCATCATATTGAACCGCTTCTGAAGAAAACCGGGAGCAAGAAGAAAACAAGGATCGCTGGTCCACTCTGTGAGAATACTGATGAGTTCGGCATATATCATTTACCTGAACTAAGAATCGGCGACCGTGTTTTGATCCATAATTGCGGTGCATATACCAGAACCATGGCATCAAACTATAATGGTCGATTATTACCACCTGAATATGTTATTGTAAAAAAGGGTCTGAGAATGATAAGGAAGAAACAGAGGTTTTCAAGCTTGATAGACAATGAAGTATATTAAAGTCTACAAAGTTGGTGGGTCAGTTCTGAAGAAACCAGGTGATTTCCTCAAGATAGCAGAGAAGATATCCAGGGTAAAGGACAAAAAGATTTGTCTTGTAACCTCAGCAATTAAAGGTCAGACAAGTAAGCTTGTACGTATTTTTTCTGGAGCAATACCACAACCTGATTTCTGGAGCTTTGAAAGATTTGTTGGGTTTGGTGAGATCCAGGCAGCTATGCTCTTTGAAGCTGCTTTTCAGTTTAACGGCACTACGGCAAAAGCCATACTACCCTGGATGAAAGAGTGGCCGTTGTATATATCTTTGAGAAATAGACCAATGCTTTCTTTGGAGAAAATAAATGAAAAAAGAGATTTTGTATTATTGGCTAAAAGTCATAAGAAAATAAAAGATTATATCCAAGGGTTTTTTAAGAAATACAAAGTGTTGATTATCCCGGGTTTTGTGGTTAAGGATACTAAAGGCAGGATAGTCACACTCGGTCGTGGTGGTAGTGATATTTCGGCATTCTTAATAGCTGAGCTTCTTAAGGCAAAGGAACTTATTTTGATAAAAGAAGTTGAAGGCATTCTGAATCTCGACCCCAAGCTGCAAAACAACGCTAAAAAGATCCACTCACTTGATTCCACTGAACTTGGCATCATTGCATCTTCAGGTGCACAGGTTCTCAACCCGATCTCTTTGAAACATCAAAAAAGACTAAAGAAAGTAAAAGTGATCTCGTTTGAACAAGATATGCGTAAAGGTAAAGGGACTGAGATATTCTTTAGGAAAGGTATTACAATAAAAGCATCGGATACCATATACACGGTTCTCACCTTTGTCGGAGCCCAGATACCTGAGACATCAGGGATTCTTTCCAAGATATCCAGTGTTCTTGCGAAAAGAAAAATATCCATATTCTCAATTACTATTTCAGACAAGCTGATCGCTATATACGTAGAAAAAAGAAGAGGCGAATCTGCCTATAAGCTGCTTTCTCCTATATTACAGGAATCCAAAAATTTGAAGGTGTTGAGTATAAAAAGAGACATTGGTAAAATTATTGTCAGAGCTTTAAAGTTCATTAATGAACCGGGTATTATACAAAAAATCGTCACGCCAATTTCAAGGCAGGGGGTAAATATCTGGGAGGTTCTGACTGTTCATACTGATGTTATGGTTTTTATTGAAGCCAAGGATCTGAAAAAGACCCACAAGATCCTCCATCAAGTATTCAATAAAGAGAGGTAGATCAACATGTTTGAATGGCTTACCGGTCGTGCTCCGATTCTTGTCTATCTCTTTTTGGTCTTCAATTCATGTTTTGAGAGCTTATTCCCACCCTATCCTTCAGATGCCTTTGTTTTGGTCTTCGCATTTCTTGCTGGGCAGGGACATTTCAATCCATATCTACTTTATCTGTCGGCTGTGCTTGGTGCGCTGACCGGTATAATGATTCTCTATCATGTTGGTAAGACCAGGGGGGATGCTTTGGTTGGGTTTCTGACAAAAACATTTCTTGGCAGGATTTTTCCTTTAAAGATGATAGAGAAGGCAAAAACAAGTTTCGTTAAACGCGGCGATCTCATTGTTTTACTGAACCGGTTTTTACCAGGTATGAGAGCCCCGCTCTGTTTTGCTGCTGGTATCGTCAAGATCAATGAAAAGAGATTCTTCTGGTATAGCCTGATCAGTGTTTTGGTGTGGAATTTTTTTCTGATCATGGTTGGGTTTTATGTCGGTTCAACCTGGCATGATGCGGCAAATTTTCTGAAAAATTATAATATAATTATAACGCTGATACTTATCGCTTTTTTGACGATTTTTACGATTGTATACTTTCGAAAAAGAAAAAGATAACTATTATTGAAAACTTACTGTGGGGTAATGGTGGGGTAATGGGGTCAAATCTAAACAGGCTGACCGAGAATTTTTTGAGAGATGGTCCATAGTCGGATATTTTGCTCAAGTTTAGAGTTTTTTTCATACCTTAGATATATTCCAGGTTAAGTGAATTAAAAAACCATCTTCTTAAAGCATTAATCAAAAAAGAA